>CALXGH010000025.1 GCA_944387845.1 uncultured Oscillospiraceae bacterium | reverse complement strand
GATGGCAGCCGTTGGGGCAGCTTGTGCAGATAAGTTCTTTCGTATTTTAAGCCTCCTCACAGGAAACAGGAAGCGCCTGGCCTTCAGCTCTATCGAGAAGTACCTTCGGCAGTGAGATGTGTTCCATTTCACCTGGCGCCATATGTGTACGGGTGAATTTTGCGATCTGCTTGTCGCCGGCTTTGACGATTATCGCGCTGTCATCAAAGCTGCGGTTTACACGGAATGATACCTCGGTGTTTCCAGTTACGTTTTCAAGGCGTATATGCTGAGGAACTGTATATGTAACATGGTTTCCGCATGCAAGATCCAAAACTGTCTTTACCTCTTTTTCGCCGTTTAAAATATACTCAGCAGCGCTTCTACCGGCTTTTTCAGACTCAGCTGTAACAAAGTCAACCAGGTCGTGAACATGGACAACATTTCCGCAGGCGAAAATGCCAGGTACGGAAGTCTGCATGTTTTCGAATACGACAGGGCCGTTTGTGCGTCTGTCCATCTCGATGCCAGCGTTGCGAGTAAGCTCATTTTCAGGGATAAGTCCTACACTGAGAAGGAGAGTATCGCAGTCAAAGACCATTTCTGTACCAGGAATAGGCTTCCTGTCCGGGCCGACTTCACTTACAACAACTCTCTCAAGGCGGTCTCTACCCTGAATATCCGTAACTGTGTGGGACAGATAGAGCGGTATATTAAAGTCGTTGAGGCACTGAACAATATTTCTGTTAAGACCGGAGGAGTAAGGCATAAGTTCAACACATGCCAAAACTTTGGCACCTTCCAGTGTCATACGTCTTGCCATAATAAGTCCGATATCGCCAGAGCCGAGAATAACGATTCGCTTGCCTACCATGTAGCCTTCGATATTTACATATCTCTGAGCGGCGCCAGCGGTGAAGATACCAGAGCAGCGTGCGCCAGGGATGGATATTGCGCCTCTTGTGCGCTCACGGCAGCCCATTGCCAGGACGATAGCCTGAGCCTGGATGGCTACATAACCGTCGGTTGTATTTATTGCGTGGATAAGCTTATCATCGCTTATATCCAGGACCATAGTGTCTGACATGACCTTAACGGAGGTGGATTTGAGCATTTCGATAAATCTTCCAGCGTATTCTGGGCCTGTGAGCTCCTCACTGAAATAGTGCAGACCAAATCCACTGTGTATGCACTGATTGAGTATACCGCCGAGCTCTCTATCTCTCTCAAGAATGAGGATATCGCGGAGTCCCGCTTTATAAGCGGCGTTTGCTGCGGCAAGACCAGCTGGACCGCCGCCTACTATAACAAGCTGTGCATTAATCATTCCGCATTACCTCCTTTTGTTCTGCCCGTAAGGATGTAGCTTCCGGGTCCGTCCATAAGTATTTCTTCCATATCTACTCCAAGCTCACGGGAGAGGATCTCCTGTACTCTCGGAGCGCAGAAACCACCCTGGCATCTGCCCATACCGGCACCTACGCGACGTTTTACGCCGTTTATTGTTGTTGGAGGTACAGGGGAGTGGATAGCGTCAACGATTTCGCCTTCCGTAACTGTCTCGCAACGGCAGATTACACGGCCATAGAGAGGATTCTTCTTTATTATCTCAGCCTTCTCCTCATCAGAGAGCTCTTTAAACTTTATCCTTGTGCGGCTATCGCAGTAGGACTCTTTTTTCTTAAGCTCGAACTTGCTGTTTACATAGTCTACAGCCTCAAGAGCTATTGCTGGCGCTGAGGACAGGCCTGGGCTCTTTATACCGGCAATGTTGTAAAAGCCCTCAACAGTTTTACTCTCGCCAATAAGGAAATCATCACCGCTGTGGTTTGCGCGGATTCCGGCAAAGTTACGGATATTATCACGGAAGGAGATGGACGGAACAGAGAGTGTGGCCATCTTGCGTACGTAATCAAGACCTGCTGCGGTGTTAGATGTGTCGTCAGGATCGTCGACGTTTACAGAGTCAGGACCGACGATAAGATTTCCGTGTACTGTTGGAGCTACCAGAATACCTTTACCACGCTCACTTGGGCACTGGAAAACTACAGAACCTACACGTGTACCTTCGCTCTTATCAAGGAGGTAATATTCACCACGACATGGCTGAATTGTAAATTCCTTTACGCCAATCATCTCATGGATATTCTCTGCGTGGTTTCCTGCTGCATTGATTATGATGCTGGCTGTAAACTCACCTTTTGGTGTTGTAACATGGAAAATACCATCTTTTTTCTTAATGGCGGTTACAGGAGCCTCAAGCTGGAGATTGGTGCCGTTTCTGACAGCAGTCTCAATCATAGCCAGAGTCAGCTCCCATGGTGAGATGATACCGGCGGATGGGGCATAGAGGCTGCCTACTACATCTTCAGAGATGTTCGGCTCCATTTTGCGGACTTCATCTCCGGTGAGAATCTTCATGTCCGGAACGCCGTTTTCTGTGCCGCGTCTGTAAAGCTCGTGTACAGTCTCCATCTCTTTTTCGGAGAAGGCAAGGACATGGCTACCGATACGTTTGAAGGGAATATCGAGCTTTTTGCATATCTCACCCATCATGCGGTTGCCGTCAACATTGAGCTTTGCCATTTTTGTGCCGGGCATCGGGTCATACCCTGCGTGGACGATGGCGGAATTGGCTTTTGTAGTGCCATTTGCCACGTCGTTGCTTTTTTCCAGAACTGTAACGGAAACGTCATATTTCGACAGTTCATAGGCGCATGCGGCCCCTATAACGCCGCATCCAATAATGATAACGTCTTGCATATAAAAATCACCTCATAAATAAAAAAGAGCATAACAACTGCGCTAAGGCGCCAAGATTGTCATACTCAAATTTCTCAACAAACGATACCTTTAATTACAGTATATCTGATTTTTTTCAAATTGCAAGAATTTGTTAGAAATTTTACTTGATTTTACAGAAAAAAACGGTAGCACCGAGAAAATAACTGCAAAATACAAAAATGGTAAAATGAGGCTATGTATAAAGACCCACAGTATGGTGCTTTTTGGGCTGTTTTGCTATGCGTTTTCGTCAATATGTAAAATTTACTAAATAAAAATAGCATAAAATGATAACAAATAATGCGCAAAAATAGCTTATTATTATAATAATTATGTATTTTGATAACTTATTTTAAGTTTATATTTTCGGTGCTTTTGACTATGTATATAAATTATGATACAATACAATCAAGATAAAGGAAAGAAAGGCGGCGAAAAAATGGAGGAAAACAACGGCATGACAAATGCACAGTTAGATTCATTACTTGAAACCATCGCAAAAAGAATTGAAGCGGAAGCGAAAACGCCCGAACAGGCGTCCGAAATCGTCCGCGAAGCAAAAACCAATAAATAAAAAATAAAAACCTGTTAGCGTTTCAACTTTGCAGGGAAGAACGCTAACAGGTATCCGGGAGAGCGGCAACAATAAAAATAATCGCCGCCGCCGCTCTTCCTCTTTATCTTAAAACAAGGCGGCGGAAAAGTCAAGATAAAGGGGCGTAAAAAATGAAAAACTTTGATGTATTAAAAAAATTTGAAAAAATGGATAGTTGCGTAAAGCTGTATGTTCCGAGTACCGCCGACGTTGACCAGCCGGCAGATAACGCAGAACAGACAGAAAAAGTTATCCGTAAGTTTGCGGAGCTTTTCGGCGGGTCCACTTGTACTCCGGCAATGGGAGCCTGGATAGCAGCAAGCGGTAAAACGGTTATTGAACAAACAAATTACATCTACCGTGGATTATTATATATAAAAGACGATCTGAAAAAACAACAAGCTGCGCCTTTATAAAAGGCGCAGCTTACTGATTGTTAAGCCTTATAATCAATGGGTGTGCCCAAAGACAGCACAGAAAGGGCATGTGTATTTTTATTCACCGGGTCCCATTGATATAACTTTGCCCATATTCCAGGTGTTTACGGCCCGGCGTGCGGCGTCTTTTTTCTCCTCTTCATTTTTAAAAGGTATTTCAGCGGTACTGCAACCGCAATCAAGACATGTTACATACAGGCACCAGCCGTTTTCCTCTTCTAAAAGGGCAGCTCCGCCGCATATAGGGCAGTCAAGTATTTCAATATCCTCAAGGAAGTCCATAAATTTTCTCCTTCATATTTTGATAAAATGATTATAACTTAATTTTCAAAAATTACAATGTTTTTGTTTACATATGGAAAAGCAGGTCATATAAAACCTATCCGGGGCAAAGAGCCTGTATGGATATGCTATGCGGAAGTCAGAGGCTGAATATTTATGAGTGATTTTTCTATATTTTAGAATTGTAGCTAAATTAACCATTAAAATATGAATAATTATTCTGAAATTATGCAAAAATTGCATTGACATTATTCTACACTTTAGTATAATAAGTGAATAAATAAAAAGTATGCCAATACTGTCTTTTAGGGGGATCACTATGAACGGCAACGAACTTTTCAATATAATAGAGAGTGAAATAGACAAAGAACGTATGATGGCTGACGCAAAAATGATCAGCCAGTGGGAGCGTTATTCCGGCAGTGAAGACGGAGAGAAGTCTGTTGACTACATAATTTCTCAGCTTGAGGCGGCGGGTGTTGATTGCCACCGCGAAGTATACGATATATACAGAAGCCTGCCAGTCTCTGCGAAAGTTGAGGTTGTCGGCGAGGCTGATATGACCTTTGAGGGTATCGCAGCTGTATACAGTGGCGAGGCTGAAGGCCTTGAAGCTGAGATGGTATACGACCACTGGAGTACACTCAGCAGCCTGACAAGAAAGGAAAATAGAGAAAGACATGCTTCCTTTAAAGGCAAAATCGTTCTGTCCCATGACCTTTCATATACATTCTATTATGAGGCCGCAAGAGCCGGCGCCGTTGGTGTTATAGGAATCTGGCCAAAGAGCATTGATCATCATGACACAATGGGTGGCGTATGGGGCACACCGGGCCGCAGAGACAGAGACCTCTATCCGTTTTTGCCATACATGCAGATAACACTGAAAAACGCACAGAAGCTCATTGACCTTAGCAAAGAAAAGACTGTCAAAGTCAAGATGGACATAAAGATGGACAACAGTATCGTTCCAACTAGCATGCCTATCGCAGTTGTAAAGGGCAAGAGTGATAAATATGTGCTTGTTAGCGGCCACTATGATTCCTGGTATGAGGGCATGACAGACAATGGTGCTGCAAACGTAATGATGCTTGAGATGGCAAGACTGCTGAAAAAACATCAGGCTGACCTTGAAAGAGGCGTTGTTTTTGCATGGTGGTCAGGCCATTCCGATGGTAGATATTCAGGTTCCTGCTGGTACTTTGATAACCACTTCGAGGATCTGCGCAAAAACTGTATGGCTCACATCAATCTTGACATTTGTGGATGTGTAGGCAGCAATGCTGTAAAGCTTGCAATGAGTGGTATGGAAGGCAAAAAGTTTAACGACGAGTTCCTTGCAAAATACAATACAGGAAAACCGAGACCTTATACAAACCTTGACAGAAACAGCGACCAGACATTCTGGGGTGTTCTTACACCTGTCAGCATTGCGCCGTCCTTCTTCGTTGACGAGAAGGCAGCTCCAGCTGAGTCAAAGCCTCTCATTACAACGGAGGCTACTGTTCCAAGCGCATTTGGCGCTGACGGACCGTATTTCTGGTGGCACACAATTTACGATACTCTTGACAAGGTTGATCCGGATGTAATGATCCGCGACATGAAAGTTGGAACAGAGCTCACATGCCGCTATGCAAACGAGGAGATATTCCCTGTTGACATGCCGGGCTTCATGGATGAGATGAAAGAATATTTCCAGGAGTTCAAGAAGAAACTTAATTCCGACTTTGATATCTCTCCGCTGCTTCCTATCGTGGATGAGACGGACAAGCTTGTAAGAGAGTTGGCATCTGAGATACCAAACCATAAAGACACTGACGACATTATAAAGAAAGTCGCTGGTACACTTAATATGCTCAAGTTCACATATTCTTCACCTTACGAGCATGACCACGCTGCTGAACACGCACCGTATTGCGCATTCTCCAACGCATGCTCCTATGACAAGGCCACAACACCTGACGACGACTATCTGTTCGCACGTACAGACTTTGTTCGTCAGCGCAACCGTATGGTTCTTGAGCTTGAAGCTCTCAACGAAACAATAAAGACACAGTTCATCAAATGGAAGTTATGATGAGCTGTCAGAAGGAGTAAGTTATGGCACGTTATATAATTAAACGTATTTTACTGGCCATTCCTGTACTTATAGGCGCAACATTTCTTGTATTTACAATACTGTTTTTTACGCCAAGTGATCCTGCACGTATGATCCTGGGCAGCAGCGCCACGGAAGAAGCCATTGAAGCCATGAACGAGGAACTGGGTATAAATGATCCGTTTTTCGTCCGGTATTTCAATTATATGAAAGGGCTTGTTCAGGGTGATATGGGAAGGTCATACAGGAACAATAGTTCCGTATCTGAGACCATAGCAGGTAGGCTTGGAAATACACTCATCCTGGCTTCCGCTGGAATGCTGTTTGCAATTATAATAGGAATACCTGTTGGAATATTGTCGGCGGTGAAGCAATATTCCAAAATAGACAACGCCACCATGTTCATAACGCTGTTTCTAACAGCGGTGCCAACATTCTGGTACGCCCTTATACTTGTAATAATTTTTGCACTGAAACTTCACTGGTTGCCGGCCTCTGGAATGGGTGTGGGGCTTGTCCCATTGCTGAAGAGTCTTATTCTGCCAACAATAACCCTTGGCAGTGGTTATGCGGCCATGATTGCAAGAACCACTAGGTCTTCTGTTCTTGAAGTTATCAGGCAGGACTATATCGACACTGCAAGAGCAAAGGGCGTATCTGAAAAGACCGTTATTTGGAAGCACATGCTGAAAAACGCTCTTATTCCTATCGTTACTGTCGTTGGCCTTAACTTCGGAAGCCTTCTTGGCGGTTCCGTACTTACAGAGACTATATTCTCCTGGCCAGGCGTTGGAAGATATGTTGTTGACTCTATATCATATAGAGATACCAATGCGGTTTTAGGAAGCGTTGTTACACTGACAATACTGTTTACAATAGTAAACCTTGCGGTAGATATTATCTACGCACTTATTGACCCGCGTATTAAAAGCCAGTACGCTGTAAAGAGGAGGAAAAAACATGCACAAAGCGAAAACGCAGTTTGATCCTGCCGTAAAAGACAAACAGGAGCAGCGTACATTGTTCCAGCAGGCAGTAAGGCAATTCAAGCACAACAAAATGGCTGTAGCCGGACTTATTATAATCCTGATCCTGCTGGCAATTATCATAGCTACGGTAGTAATAGATATAGTAACGGATCAGTCTTTTTATAATGAACATGTAATAAAACAGGATTTGAGCCTGCGACTTGCAAAGCCATCGGCTGAGCATATTTTCGGTTGCGATGAATACGGACGTGATCTTTTCCTTCGTATAATCTGGGGTACCAGGTTGTCCCTGACGATTGGTATCGCCGCCATATTCCTTTCTGTAATCATCGGCGCGCCATTTGGCATTATCGCCGGATACTATGGAAAGACAACGGACAATATCATCATGCGTTTTATGGACGTTCTCCTCAGTGTCCCATACATACTCCTTGCAATGGCAATTGTTGCGGCACTGGGAAAGAGCACTATAAACCTTCTTATTGCACTGTCGGTATCAGGTATAGCGAAATATGCACGAATAGCCAGAGCCTCAGTAATGGTTGTAAAAGATAACGAATATGTTGAGGCGGCAAGAGCTATGGGCGCAAACGACTTTACGATAATGTTCAAGTACATTTTGCCTAACGCTCTGGCACCGATACTTGTCCAGCTCTCTCTGGGTATAGGCGACTCAATACTCGCCGTTGCCGGCCTCTCATTTTTAGGCCTTGGCGTACAGTATCCGCAGGCAGAGTGGGGTGCAATACTCACAGCAGCAAGGACTTATATGCTTCAGGCATGGCATGTATCAATTTTCCCGGGCATTGCTCTTATAATTTCAGTTATTGCGTTTAACCTTTTCGGCGATGGTCTGAGAGACGCGCTGGATCCGAAGCTTAAGAGATAAGGGGGCATAGAAATGGGAAAAATTCTTGAAATTCACGATTTGAAGGTTTGCTTCCACACGGAAGATGGAACCGTGCACGCCCTTAACAATGTAGACCTTACTCTTGAGGACGGCATTACTCTGGGCCTTGTTGGCGAGACAGGCGCGGGCAAGACAACCCTTGCAAAGAGCATAATGAGGCTTATCCCATCACCTCCCGGAAAGATAGAAAACGGTGAGATAATTTATGACGGCAAGAACATTCTCGAACTTTCTGACACTGATATAATGAGTATCAGAGGCCAGGAGATATCCATGATATTCCAGGACCCTATGTCATCGCTGAACCCTGTAATAACTGTTGGAGACCAGATAGCTGAGGTTATTCAGGTACACAATAAGGACCTTGACAAGAAGGAAGTTTTCAATAGAGCATGTGAGATGCTGGAAATGGTTGGTATATCTGCTGATCGTGCCTTTGACTATCCGCATCAGTTCTCCGGCGGTATGAAGCAGCGAGTTGTCATTGCTATGGCCCTTGCCTGCAATCCCCGTATACTCATAGCGGACGAGCCTACTACGGCTCTGGACGTTACAATCCAGGCTCAGGTTCTGGAGATGATGCGTGAACTTAAACAGAAATTCAATACAGCTACCCTTCTGATAACCCACGACCTTGGTGTTGTGGCCCAGATGTGCGAGAAAGTAGCTATAATGTACGCCGGTGAAATCGTGGAGTCCGGTACGGTACATGATATATTCAATAACACTCTCCATCCATATACAGAGGGACTTCTGGGAGCGATCCCAAAGATACATCTCCACGAAAAGAGACTTCAGCCTATTGAGGGACTGATGCCTGACCCGATGGATATGCCAAAGGGTTGCATCTTCTGCGACAGGTGTAAATATGCCACAGAGCGGTGCAAGAACGAGCACCCGCAGATAACAAATGTTGGCGGCGAGCACACGGTACGCTGCTTCCTCAGGCAGGATGAAAAGGGAGGGGAAGAATAATGGCACTGCTTGAAGTTCGAAACCTCAAAAAATATTTTGACACACCAGCCGGCCCTCTTCAGGCCGTAGATGATGTAAGCTTTTCAATTGAAAAAGGCCAGACTCTGGGCGTTGTTGGCGAGTCCGGTTGCGGAAAGACAACTCTCGGAAGAACTATACTGCGGCTCCACGAGCCTACCTCCGGTGAGATTATCTTTAATGGAGAAAACATCTGCGACTATAATAAAAAGCAGATGAAAGCAATGCGCTCCAAAATGCAGATAATTTTCCAGGACCCTTACTCATCTCTCAATCCGAGAATGACAGTAAGCCAGGCTATCGCGGCTCCGCTTATACTTCAGGGCCTCTACAAGAAAAACGATAAGGCAGGTATATCAAAAAGAGTTCTTGAACTTATGGATCTTGTAGGCCTTGCCCAGAGATTTGTAAACTCCTATCCTCATGAGCTGGACGGTGGACGCCGTCAGAGAATAGGAATTGCCAGAGCACTTGCGGTAAATCCAGAGTTCATTGTCTGCGATGAGCCGGTATCAGCCTTGGATGTATCGATTCAGGCACAGATACTCAACCTTATGCAGGATCTCCAGGAACAGCTTGGTCTTACTTACATGTTTATCACCCACGACCTGTCGGTTGTTAAACATCTATCAAACCAGATAGTAGTAATGTATCTTGGCCAGGTTGTGGAGCGGGCTGAGCCGGAAGAACTTTTCAAAAACCCGACTCATCCCTATACACAGGCGCTCCTCTCTGCAATACCTATTCCATCTCCGGATATAAAGATGGATAGAGTGGTATTAAAAGGAGAGATAAGCTCACCTATCAATATGGGCGCTGGTTGCCGCTTCGCAAAGCGCTGCGCTTACGCAAGACCGGAATGTATGGAGCCTCAGACGGAAAGGCAGATTGCGGAAGGGCACTATGTAACGTGCTGCCGTGCCGGAGTTCCTACAGATAATTAAAAACAAAAATAAAAATGGAGGAAACTAATATGAAAAAACTTTTATGCTTAGCCTTAGCTGCGGTTATGGTATTAAGCATGTGCGCCTGCTCGTCTGATAAGGGCGGAGACGCTGACGGTGATGGCTATAAAGATGAAATCATCTTCTGCCAGGGCAGCGACCTCACAACTCTTGACCCTACATACAGCAGCCAGGAGCGTGCTTACTCCCTCTACCGCCAGATCTTTGAACCTCTTGTAGCTTATGACACAGATCTGAACCTTGTTCCTTGTCTTGCTACCGAGTGGAGCTGGAGTGAGGACAACACTGACCTCTCCTTCACACTCAGAGAAGGCGTTACATTCCATGACGGCTCTGCATTCACAGGCGAAGACGTAGCTTACACAATGGACGTTGCCGACTCCTATGGCAAGTTCGGCGGCACATACGAGTCCACAGAGGTTGTTGACGATACACACGTTATCATCCACCTGAACGCTCCAAACCCGTCTGTAATCTACACACTCACAAGCCCTGAAATGAGCATTGTTCCAAGCGATGTACATTCCGCTGATCCAGACGCATTCAAATTCGCTCCTGTTGGTACAGGCCCGTACAAGTTCTCCACTTATGAAGAAGGCAGCTATTACACAGTTGAGCGTTATGATGATTACTGGGGCGAGAAACCAAAGACTCAGAAAATCACACTCAAGATCGTTCCTGAAGCTTCCCAGCGTACAATACTTCTCCAGACAGGTGAAGTTGACGTAGCTTATGAGGTCCCACTGAGCGATATCGATTCACTCACATCCAGCGGCGACTATGAAGTCCTCACTTGCCCATCCATGAAGATGGTATTTATGGAATTCAACTGCGCTTCCGAAGGTCCTCTTGGCAACAGCCTTGTTCGTCAGGCTATCGCTTGCGCTATTGACAAGAACGTAATAGTTGACAACCTTCTCTATGGTTATGGCACAGCAGCTGACTGCTTCATTCCTACAACAGCACATGACTATATGGAAACAGAATTCAACACATATAATCTGGATCTTGCTAAGCAGTACATGAAAGAGGCTGGATATGAAGACGGCTTCTCCTTCACACTGTGGGTAAACACAAACCAGACATATCAGGAAATCGCTTCCGTTATAGCTGACCAGCTTGCTGAGATCAACATCGATGTAAACATCGTTGTTCAGGACGACAACACATCCTTCACTCTTATCGAGGCAAGGGATCCAAGCTTCGAAGCAATCCTTGACTTCTGGCAGACATGTTCCGGCCACGCTGACTATGCTTTCAGAGGTGCGCTCCTCTCCACAGCAACAGGTAACTTCTCTCTGTATAACAATCCGGACTTTGATGCTACATACTATGAGTATGCTTCCACTCCGGAAGGACCTGAAAGAGATGCACTCCTTGCAGAGCTCTATGGCTATCTGACAAAGGATACACCAAGTGTTGTTCTCTATAACGAAGTTAAATATGTAGCTGTAAGATCTGATCTTGAGGGTCTTGAACTCAGCCAGATCGGTGCTCATTACTATGGAAACGCATACATTGCAGAGTGATAGAAATGGAAAAAATTTATAATATAATAGTAAATACAATAGATGACAAAAAAGACGAGATAATAAATATATCTCACACTATCCACGACGACCCTGAACTGGGTAACCAGGAATATCATGCCTGCGACCTGATCTGCGAGTATCTCGCAGGTCAGGGGTTCCAGGTTGAAAAGGGAGTAGGTGGACTGCCTACAGCCTTCACCGCCACTATAAAAGGTAAGGAAGGCGGACCAAAGATTGCCGTTCTTGCTGAATACGATGCACTTAAAGATATCGGCCACGCCTGCGGCCACAATATAATTGCTGCTATCGCAGTTGGTACTGCGGTTGGCGTGAAGGATGTCCTTAAAGATTACGCAGGACAGGTAACGGTTGTAGGTACCCCTGCTGAGGAAACCACAGGCGGCAAAATTAACCTTATAGACAACGGTGTTTTTGATGGTTTTGATTTTGCTCTGGAGGTACACCCAACACAGGGAACAAGCACAATAATGAGAGGCGGACGTGCATGCACGACAGTTTACTGTGATTTTACGGGTGTTTCTGCCCACTCCTCCGCACCTCAGAGCGGCGTAAACGCCGTGTCCGCAGTTGTTGAGACATTCCACAACGTAGATGCTCTGCGCGCCACATTTGATCCTATGGACAATGTAAACGGGGTTATTCCTTATGGCGGCGGTGCTAACAATGTTATATCTGAGTTCGCAAAATGCGAGTTCTGTCTCAGATCCGAGACACTCCACAATCTTGAGAAGCTGGTTGAGAAAGTTTCTCTGGCTGCTGAGTGTGCCGCAAAGCTTTTCGGCGCCAAGCTGGATCTGAAAGTTGACCCGATGTTTGCTGAGCGTTATCCAAACAGACCAATGGGTCTGCGCTTTAAAACTCATCTTGAGAGCTTAGGCGAGAGCGTTGTTGAGGTTAACCCATTTGGACCTTACGGTTCATCAGACATTGGCAACGTATCTCTTAAAATGCCGGTTATTCACGATTATATTTCCATTGCAGACGCTGATGTAAATGGCCACTCTGCAGAAATGCGTGCGGCAGCGGTATCACAAAGAGGCGATGAAGCCTGCATTAAGGCATGTAAAGCCCTTGCTATGACAGTGGCCGACCTGCTTGAAAGTGAAGACCTTAGAAACGAGGCTCTGGAGTATTATAAAAACCAGGTACCGGAATTTTACCGCAACTAAAGATAAAAAAGAGGCATCATAAGATGCCTCTTTTTTTATCTTAAAATGCTATTTTGCTAGAGATGGAAGGTTACTGAGCTTCATCAGCACTTTTTGTAATATTAAGACCCATTTGGCCTATATAGACTGACCCGTTTTCAAGAGAGATATACGGAGAAAACTCAATGTTGTCGTCTTTGTAAGACAGCTTTACAGTGGCGTCTGCGAAAATATCACTGGCGTTACACTGAATAATGAAGGGTTCGCAGTCAGGATCTTCATAGATAAGTGCGGGCTGAGATGTGTCAAAATCATTTTTATACAGCTTAAGTTCCATTTCGGAATATCTTGGTATTACGAGGTAGTACTCACCTGATGAAATATAGTGGACTGGGATCTTATCGCTGTCCAGATAATTTTTAGTGTAGTAGTCCAGATCTTCTATCTGCTGATAACCTAGATAGGCGACAGCGTAATACTGGCCGTCTTCAAATGGAATGGAATCCTGCTTGCCGGTGTTATTTCTTGAGCTGTCATTATCTTTACCGGACTGGCAGCCTGCAAGTAGTCCTATGCAGAGCATAAACACAAGCAGATATAAAACGGTTTTTTTCATAGCACACCCTCACAATCTTAAAATATTGGTTTTAAAATTAAAACAAAAGCCGCGCAGATGCTGCACGGCCGGGCAAAGTTTCACCTCTGCCGTAAAATTATTATATCAATGGAGGCTTGCTTTTACAACATAGGGTACTGATCTGTTATAATTTGTATATTTTTTGTTGCAAATTATTTATAAAACTACATACATGGAAACCATCGCACACCCCATGATGTACCTGTATGGCGATGGGCATATAAAACCGGGAATTGTCCTGATAGTATTTGCCCATAGTGAAAATGGGGATAAGATAATTAAAGTTTGTTATGTTCAAATTAAAGCCTTCAAAAGTTGCCCACGGAAGCATGGATACAGTGAAGCTGTTTTCCGGCGTATCCGGCTTGGCACTAAAAGTCTCGATTGAGCCGTATTTGCGCATATCCTCATCGTAATTGTTTAGGAAAACATTATAGTCAGGGGAATAGCTTGACCAGATGTTTGAAAATGTCTCAGTTTCTTTATGGAATATTGTGTAGCATGGCTCCATATTTGAGTACATCACAAGTTCACCATTTTCCCTAAATGCCATACGGAACTGCTCATGCTCATTTACAGTTTGGGTGAGAAGATAGAGTATTGTAGGATAGAAGCGAAGGCCTTTGTCCAAAATGTTTGTTATGTCCAGCTTCAATGTTATGCTGTATGTACATGGCACTGCTGAGGTGTAGTGCTCAAAAAATTCCCTGCGAGGCCATGTTTCTTTATCAATAATAGTGTAGTTCATATTTTGCTCCCAAAATCATATTTATTTTGTTTTGACAAGGAGGAAGAAACATTAGAAAGTGAAATCCTGCCGTTTTTCCTCTTTAAAAGTATCAAATAACTTTTTTAATAGGGTGCCGTATAACAGTTTTGAGATTTTCAGGTTTACAGCGGCGTACGTCGCTTAAATATATCTCATGGTGGTACCGATTATCCCCAAAGTCTGGCTCATAGCCTTGGCTTTTTATATACTCATCCATGGAGTTTATTGTGGCTGGCTCATTGTCATAGGGACCAATATGCATACACTGGACGCACAGGCCCTCGTCCCACTGGAAAAACTCAACAGATGAGAAGTCGACGCCTTTTTTTTCAGAGGCTTCATTTATAGCCCAGTGGAAAACGTCATAATTTACGAATTCAGGAAGCCGTATAAGGGATATCCATTTAAAATCCCCTTTACGGGAATAGTCAACTCCATTGATGCCGTCTTGCCACCAGAGACCTTCAAGAGGGGGTACTACATAATCAAAATACCCCTCAAGTTTATGACTACCCAGCTTACTCATTTTTATAGTAAAGGCTATTGAATATAGAAGGCCAATGGCATTTTTGTAGTCTCCGCCCTCCTTGTTGGGATCCCCACAGCCGCGGACGGCTAAAAACTTCATCGGTGGAATAGTTATGATGCCTGGCTTTTTAGGCGGCATATAGAACTCTTTATACTCTTTTTTGTAGTCAAAGGCCATCTCAGTTTTTTCCTTTCTTAGAATTTTTGAGGGCGAGGCAGGTAAGGCTAACAAGCTCTGTCATGACCTCCCGATTGTCGATGTTTTCAATACAGAAATAGTCTCTGGCTCCATCATAGGGAGGAGCCTTTGGAAGATCAGGAAAAGCTGCATCAACTTCCGGAGTGATCTTTATGAAAAGCTGATCATCGCAGATGACGGCGAAAAAAATGCCGTTGCAGTACAACCCATACTCACCAAACATAGGTTTTGTACGGATAATACCGGCGCCCTGAAGTTGCTCTGCCACGTAGTTTACAAAGCCTCTGTCCGATGCCATTATTATTCGCCTCCAATATCCAGTTTGGTGTTATTATACCATATGTACAGGACCGACTGGGAGGCAAATTGTGATAGTAAGGGCCGATTTTAAGAAAATAAGCAACACATCAGGCTCCAGATTTAATTGGAGCCTGATGTGTTTTGTGCGCTTTTATTTTTTTCTACGGGGATCCAGATTTCGCAGTAATAGTCCTGATCCTGAATGCCGTTTTCAAATTTGCTGGCGTCGCTGTACATTTCAACGTTTATACCGGCGGCAATTTTGTAGTCAGTATTCGTAGGGAGCCACTGAGAAAATATCTGCTGGTTAAGTCCCTGGAGAGCCTGTGGCATCTTACCTGTGCATGGGAATACCGCCCATGTGTGAGCAGGAATTGTGCGGGTAGTGAAACCGTCCGGGATCTCCTGAGTAGGGTCGTAATTATCGGCGATTAGATATACAAACTCGCTGCTACCCATACTCTCGTCTATATTTATACCGTACATACCGCACAGCACATTGCCGCCTCCTGAGCGAAAATGCTCCGACCAGAACTGCGGGACCTGCTCCACAGCATCCTCATATTTAAATGTTCTGGCACGACAGAGTACAGTAAAGGCGTCTTTTTTCATGATATTGCAGTCCATATTTTGACCACCTTCCATTATGATTTTGATTTTAAGTGGAGCAAAGGAGCGGACCGCGCCTCCACTTTTTCTCAACGCGGCAGGTGTGATACCATGAAAACGAGAGAAAGCTTTTGTAAAGCTATCTGGTGAGTCATAGCCGAACTCAAGAGCAATATCAATTATCTTCCGGTCCGTCGTGAGGACCTCCAGCCCGGCGACGGAAAGCCGGCGCTGGCGGATGTATTCCCCTACTGTCATACCGCACAGCATGGCAAATCCTTTCTGAAAGTAAAAAGGGGATAGTGCGGCTTGACGGGAGATGTCCTGAATATTCAAGTCCTCCCGGAGGTTTTCCTCAATATACTTGGTAACTTTGTGGATACTTTCTACCCATCCCATTTATCTCACCCTCCTTATGAAGACATCATAATAGAAGTTAAAAATGTCCGCCCGATTTGTAGTGCTATATTTTGTCCGGCTAGTGAGGGGATAGCTGTAAAAACTTTTACAGATGTGTTTAAATGCCTCAGGTTAGTACGGTATTTTTTATATACAAAGGCTGTAATGCTAAGCTAAAATGACCGGTGATTTTCCGAAGAGCAGTTAGCCGTAAAACGTGAGAAGGAATTTTTATTTCCTCTTGAGGATGAGCTTTTGGGCGGGATAGCCGAACTCTACAAAGAGTTCACCCTCGGAAAAGCCCAGTTTTTTGTAAAAGGCTCTTGCGGATATGCCCTTGGGATCGCCTTCCCGAAATGTTGTAATCTTGATGTCTTTATCAACGTCCATTTGACTTATCATAAGCGAAAACATTTTTTCGGCTATACGACGTCTTCTGAAAAGAGGGTGCACGGCAAGAAAACACAGCTCTCCGTCCTCTGCCGAAAACAAAAGAACGCCGGCAGTGCCGCCATCTTCCAGGGCGCAGATGGCGGATCTGTTTTCAATAAAGTGCAGGACAGTATCTCTGTGCTCTTTCAATGATTCTTCTGTTTCAAGACCTGGAAAATCATCTTTTACCAGTCTGACAAGATCCATGAACCGGTCAATGTCGGATGCTTTTGCAAATCTTATTTCCATAATTTCTCCTTATGAAGCTTTTTCTGTGTAATGTGCTAATGGTATAGCCTGGGGTGAGCTATACATAAAATTTTGTTTCTATTATGCAGAATATGCAGTGTTGAGAGTGAGTATAGCGCTCATTTACGCGTATGACTGATTGAAAAGGTAAATTTATTTTAGAAGCTCACGTCGAAGATCGTCCATATATAGTTTTTGCTGTTTTTTTAAATATCCGGGTATAAGCGGTCTCATCCACCAGTGCTTTGGGGAGACGTGCTCTGTGAATGTAAGGCGAGTGCCATCTCCGTCAGGGACAAAATGTCCCTCCCAATGGCCTGTCATATTGCCGTTTTCCATATCAAATGCCCAGAAATACGGTGGGCGGCAGTCGGTTATTGTGAATTTAGTAGCATAGCCGCCGTTTGTATACTCAACAAAGGATTTTTCAGAGAGAATTTCAACTTTTTTAAGGTCGCTTCGCCATGTGGTATTATGGAGCTTCGTTACAATATCCCAAATTTTTTCAATGGGGCAGGGAATATGGGCAATTATCTCGGATTTTATCATTTTTATTTCCCCTTTTGATAATTCCTGTAATAACTGAATTATACATTCTTCAGAAAGATGGGGCAAGATACATAAAATTTCAAAAATTTCTATTTTATTTTGAATGGATAGCGAAACTTCAATCGTATTATAAGTGAATCCGGTTACGGCTGACAAAAAATAATCGGAGGAATTTTTGTGAAAAAAGTATTGATTGTTGTTTTAGTGGTGATTATGGTATTATCAATAGGAGTTGTAGGAGCCACTGCCGCCGGTTTCGGATCGGACCATGGCGGGAACAAGGCCTGCGTAAACGGCGTGTGCGATAGCCGTGGCGCAAACTGCAATTACACTGACGCAGATGGCGACGGTGTGTGCGATGGCCAAGGCGAAAACTGCGGTTATTATTCCGGCCAGGCTGCTGGCCATTGTTTCAGAGGCGTACGAAACAAATAAACAGGTGGAGAAATTATGCGGAGCGAGGAAGAAGTAAACAGAGCTGTCGAACTTTATTCTGACACTGTTCGTCGGATCTGTATGATACATCTGAAAAACTATGCCGATACAGAGGACATATTTCAAAATGTGTTTTTGAAGTATGTCCTCAGCTCCGCTTCCTTTGAAAACAGAGAACACGAGAAGGCCTGGTTTATAAGGGTTACTATAAATGCCTGCAAGGATCTACTGAAAAGTTTTTTCCGCAGCAAAACCGTACCTCTTGACGAGAATATGGAACTGCCGGCAGAAATAGACTCTGATGACAAAGAGGTCCTCGAAGCGGTTCTTTCTCTTCCTAAAAAGTATAAGGACGCTGTATATCTCCACTATTACGAAGGATATACAGCCCCTCAGATAAGCCGTATACTGGGGAAAAACATAAATACTGTCTACACTCTTCTAACCCGTTCAAAACAGATTCTTCGGGAAAAACTGGGAGGTGATTGGCATGAATGAGAGACTCAAAAATTCCTTTGACAAGATAAAAGCGGAAGAAGAGCTGAAAGAGAACACAAAGGCCTTCATTTATGAGAAAACCAAAGGATACACTAAAAGAAAAAAAGCAGGTTACCGTGGGCTCATTCCTGCCATGGCGTGCCTTATGCTTGTAATATTCGGGGGATACAAGCTCTATTTTACGCCAACGGTTGAGATAAGCATTGA
Source organism: uncultured Oscillospiraceae bacterium (assembly GCA_944387845.1). Taxonomy (GTDB): domain Bacteria; phylum Bacillota; class Clostridia; order Oscillospirales; family Oscillospiraceae; genus CALXGH01. Next base: position 44,587 of record CALXGH010000025.1, on the reverse strand, counting down.
TGTAAACCCGTCCATAGAGCTGGGGATAAACCGGTTTGATAAAATTATCTCCGTAAACGGATATAACAGCGACGGAGATGAGCTGGCGGGGACACTCGATATAAAATATCTCAGTTACACCGATGCCATAGACATGATACTGGCAAACGACAGCATAAATGCTCTGTTGGAAAACGGCGAAGTAATGGTTATAAGCGTTATCGGTTCAGACGATGAACAGTCGGTACAGATAATGTCTGAAATAGAGTCGTGCACATCAGAAAAAGGGAATACCTACTGCCAGTATGCTCACTCAGATGATGTATGCCACGCTCACGATATGGGCCTATCCTACGGAAAATACAGCGCTTATCTTGAACTGCGAGCTCTCGACTCCACTATAACGGTGGAAGATGTGCAGAATATGACAATGCGTGAAATCCGCGAACTTATTGCCAGCCTGTCCGGAGACTCCGACTCAAATTCCGAAAACGGAAACGGGTATGGCCACGGAAATGGACATGGACATGAAAACGAGCACAATGGAAAAAATCAGTCCTGAAGTCTGGCAAGGACTCTTTGTGAAACACTCAGGCGATTTAAAACTGATGGAAAAAACTGCAAATAAAAATTCCGAATACTGCCAAAAGGCGGTATTCGGAATTTTTTGTTATGTGATTTTATATTGCGGAGCCGTCGAATGTATCAGTGCCGGTATGATCTTTCATAAAGGCGATATACTCGTCTTTTGTAAAGACTGGCCTGTACGCATCGAGGACGGTTTTTGCGCCTTGCGCTCTGTCAAAAAGAAGATCTATGACTGTCATTGCCATCATTTTAGCCGGCATAATAAAGGCAGCCTCACGGTCAGTTACCTTAAAATCACTGGCGTGGAGTGCGCCGGATATGCCGCCAGTCCAGATATGCATACAGGGCATGATATGAGATATATCGCCAAGATCTGTGGAGCCTGCACTGGCATATTCGGAAATAAAGGCATCATCGCCGAGCCCAAGGTAGGATTTTATATTGTCCCTGTACAGAGCCGTGAGCTCACGGCTGGAGTGAAGGGGCAGATATCCTATCTCGTTTCTGATCTCGACCTTTCCACCCAGCGCCAGCGCACCTGCTTTAAGGGCTCTATCTACCTTTTTAGAGGAGTCGAGCATAGCCTCAAGTGTAGCGGCGCGGACCATGAGCTGCATTTCAACTTCTGCGGGAACAGTGTTTACCATTTCGCCGCACTTTGTGATTATAGAGCTCACTCTGATCATATCGTCATCTCTGAAAGTCTCGCGAAGAGTATGAATGGCGCCGATTGCAAGCTGAGCCATGTTTAGAGCGTTAACCCCTTCCCATGGTGCAAAACCGGCATGGGAAGCACGGCCAATAAAGCGGACCCTTTTGCTGATAAAACCATCGCAGTCTGTATCAAGGCAGCTGACGATATTTTCGTCCTGAGGATTTATAAGGTGGGCCTGAAGGACCATATCAACATCGTCCATACCACCACGGTATAGATACTCCTGCTTTCCGCTGTAATAATTTATTTTGCCGTCGTTTATAAGAGTATTGCGGAAATCTGAGTCTACATACTCCTCGGCAGGTATTGCTATAAACTTAACAGAGCCGCATAGTTCAGAGAGAACGCCGGACTTTATAAGACCAATAGCACTAGCGTAGAGGTTTGCCAGCTGGGCATGATGGCCGCAGGAGTGGACATTGCCATCTTCAGTGGAGTCCGGGTGATCCGGGCAATTAAGACAATCAAGTTCGCCCATTATTGCTACGGTAGGACCATTGTCGCTGCCAGCTTTGGCCGAACATCCTGTATAGGCAATGCCGTCTTCAACCTGAAGACCCAGACCTTCAAAAGCTTCTTTCATCTTATTAGTGGAGCGGAACTCCCGAAAGCCCATCTCAGGGTGGCGGTATATGTCATCAGCCAGAGCAAAAACAGTATCTCGGTTCTGGTCAATAGCCTCACAGCACCGCTGTTTTAATGTCTGCTTATCCATGGCGATTACTCAGCCTCTTCCATACTCATAATACGGCGCATAATTTTTGTGCATTTGAGTACTTCATTCATGTCAAGAGACTCGTCTGTTGTGTGTACGTCTTTCATGCCGAGGCCTAAAATTACGCTGCGGTATCCGTGGCCTGCCAAAATGTTTGCATCGCTTCCGCCGCCGATAACAACGCAGTTTGGCTTAACGCCCTCTTCCTCCATGGCTTTTACAGTCATTTTTACAAGGCTGCAGTCAAGTGGAACGTTGAGAGTGTGATATGCGCGCTCGTGAGAGAACTCATATGTTGCGCCAACCTCTTCAGCGGCCTTACGGCAGCACTCTTCCATGTGGGCGACTTCACTCATAAGTACGTCCAGATTGTGAGAGCGGATCTCTGCTGTGAAGAATACGGAGTCAGTTACAACGTTTGTAGCGCCGCCGCCTTCAATACGGCCGATGTTTGATGTAGTCTCCGGTGATATTCTACCAATATGCATATTGCTTATGGCTTTGCCAGCGGCAACAATGGCGTTTACGCCCTTTTCAGGCTCAATACCAGCGTGAGCTTTTCTGCCGTGGAATTCAGCGCGAATAGCTTCCATTGCTGGGGCCTTATAGGCGAGGATACCTGTTTCGCCTGTTGCGTCAGGAACAACAAGGTCCTTGCAGGGCAGCATGGTAAGGTCCATATTTTTAACGCCCAGCATGCTTGTCTCTTCAGAACATGAGAAGAGAAGATATATATCCCTGTGGGGAGCTTTGGTCTCAATGAGATCCTCAACGGCCTCAAGTATTGCGGTAATTCCGCCTTTATCATCGCCGCCGAGAGTTGTTGTTCCATCAGTACGGATAATATCGCCCTCGACTATAGGATGAATGTCTTTGCATGGCTCGATCTGGTCGGTATGAGCAACAAAACCGATAGGATCGCCGGGGATAGTGCCGGGAATATGGGCTACAAGGTTTTTGCCATTACCGCCGTAAGCCTTGCCGGCCTCATCGGTACGGAACTCAATGCCGCGCTGGGTAAAATAATCTGCCAGCCACTGCACCATTGGAAGTTCCCGTCCGGATGGGCTAAAGACCTGGATCATTTCCAGGAAACGAGACTGTAAGCGTTCTTTTGAAATCATTTTACTGCACCTACTCTTTCCCTTGCCGGCCAATTCTGTTCTTTCACATAATGCCGAAAACGCACAGACGGGTGATATTAACACAGGCACCCGGTGCTGCGTCTCAGCGGGAATACGACAGGACCAAGCAGCCAATAGCAAGTAAATTAAATTCATAATAACCGCAGGCTTTGCAGCGCGGTTAAGTATGTCCAAATAAAGAGTACAAAACGGCAGGTAAAAAGTCAAGGCGATTTTTTACCTGCCGCTGTAAACATACAAAATATATTCTGTAAGAGCCATATTATCCATGACAATCAGAGACACAACGTGGATTACCGGCCGCCGGCTCCACCGAGCTTTTCTGATAGTTCCCTATAAAAATTCTTGGCGTTTTCCAGGTCCCGGGCATTGGGATGGTCTTTGGCAATGCCGCCGATTATTTTGAATGGTCCAAAGGTATCGTATCCTCTGCAACCGAACTGGCCCAGTATAGGACAGCCACGCTCTGCCGCGATATTCATAATACTTTTAGCTGCGGAGCCTTTTGCCCCGCCGTAAGTGTAGACGAAAAATACAGGCTTTCCCTGCGGCAGATACTGACGGGCAAAATTCACAACGGCTTTGTGTACCTCAAAGCCATAAATACCCGAGGCAAAACCGATACAGTCATACTCCTCAAGGCGGACGGACTGGCGTGTATTTACATCTATGAGATCCACATCTCCCTGCTGAGCTATTGCCTCCAGAACCTTAAGGGTATTTCCATGGTGTCGGGAATAATAACAAATAACAGTTTTCATATTAATTTCTCCTTAATCTGCGTCCTCATCGAGAGCTTCAACAAAAAAGCTCACCGGACGGAAACCGTCGTTACAGGAAAGCATGGCAGACTTGGGATTTCTCATCCAGCCGTCATAAAAGTTTTCTCCGCCGTGGCTTAAAGCCAGCACAAAAGGGGAGAGGGTGTCCCAGGCGCTTTGACAAAAGCCTTCCGGCTTCTCCCAACCGTTTGAAATGAAAACCATACCTTCTTTCATATCACAGGCGTGTGAAATTGGGTTCTCATATTTATTAATCAGATCATCGTAACGGGCCATACGCATTACGGTGATTCTGCACTTTTTCATAAAAATCCTCCTCAGATAATGATCCCTTCGCAGTGATCTATCTCGTGCTGAATTATTTGTGCAGTCCAGCCAGTAAAAGTCTTGATCCGCTCCTGAAATTTCTCATTTTGCCAACGGACCTTTATGGATTTCCAGCGCTTGGCAGGACGGATGCCTTCAAGAGAGAGGCAACCCTCCTGGGTCTGATAGGGTTCGGCTTTTTTTATTATCTCCGGGTTGAACATTATCATATAATCGCCATCATTTTCAAAAGCAATTATTCGTTTGTTTATCCCAATCATATTGGCGGCCATGCCGACACAGCCGTCCTTGTGGTGCTTGAGTGTTTCAAGAAGGTCTAAGGCAATATTAATATCTTCCTGTTTGGCCGATTCTGCCTTCTTAGCGAGAAATTCCTTGTCTTTGCAAATATCACGAATCATAACTATTCTCCTTATGTTTTCCAATGATCTCTGCGATTGTCTGTGCCGCAATGCGAGAACCTGTTTCATTGGGATGAACACCATCGGCAGCGTAGAGGTTTTGCGTTTGAGACATCTCGTAAAAGCGCCCTCCCACATCGGCAATCAAAGCGTTGTTTTCTGCTGCCGCTTCGTGGTAGGCTGTAGACATTGAAATTGCCATATCTTCATAGTCCCAGCCTTTGGCGTCTAATTTGGCGCTACCTGGTTTATATGCCCATGTGGCGTATAAAACAGGGACAGCACCTATTTCATGTATCTTATGGCACAGTTTCTCCACACTGGCAAAGAAGCTTTTTGGGGAAGTGATCGGCCCATGGCTCATCTCTTGAAGAATGACAAAGTCCCAATTCTCGTTTTCCAGCGCAGACTGGGTTTTTGCTCCTAGCTTTGTCGCTGGATTCAGATGTTCGGCAAGGCGTGAGCCGCCACGAGAATGGCAGACAACTTCTGCCGATGTAAGTTGGGATAGTGTCTGCGGCATGTTGTTTGCTGTGGTCAGACTGTTTCCCAGTATTAAAATACGCATAGTAATCTCCTTGTCTGGCCAAAACTGACTGTTACTGTTCAATTTCATAAGGCCAGGTGTTTATACCACCGAACTCATAGATGGCGGTATAGCCAAGCTCCACCAGGGCAGCCGAGGCATTTTTGCTGCGGTTACCGCTGCGGCAGTATACCAGAACAATGGAATCCTTTTCGGGAATGACGGAAGCGGCCGTGTCCTCATCAATTGTTCCAACAGGCAAAAGGACAGCGCCGGGAATATGGCCGCTATCATATTTATCCTGTTCCCGGACGTCAAGGATTATGACGTCCTCAGTGTCCATCATTTCTTTAGCCTCTTCCTGACTTATCTGCTTATATGTGGTATTTTCATCTTTTCCACTGCAACCAGCAAAAATCAGTACGAGGAAAAGAAAAAACGCAGTTATACGCTTCATATTATAACCTCCAAAAGTTTTGCGGCAAAGGCTCTGTGGCCCTGCTCTGAAAAATGTACGCCGTCATAGGAAAGAGCGATGTTCCATCTCCCAGCGTCGGCAAAACCTATACCAAGTCGTTTGGCCAAAGATTCATAGTATTTTGCAAGAGCCAGAGAATTATCAATAAGTCCATCTTCAGGCACCCACTGACCCCTGGTAAGTGGAGGCGGCGCAATGAGTAAAATCTTATCATGATCCAGCACCAAAGCGGAAATAAAGCGCTCCAGATTTAATGCAGCAGACTCAGGACTGCGGCCCTGAAGGATATCATTTGTGCCAAGCATAATTATTAAAAGATCTGTATCTTTAGGTATATCATAGGTCGTTTCCGGTATTTGTCGGCCGTTTTGACCCATATTGCAGACCTCCCAGCCGGTTTTGTCTGCCACGATGTCAACCCAGCGGTTTTCTCTGTCGTAGCGACCTCCCAAGAAAGAGCGGGGGTCGTATCCATACGTGTTGGAATCGCCGAAACATACAATTTTCATTTAGGTATTCCTCTCTTTATATCGATAAATGATTATAAAAAACACTATTTTTAAGAAAAGGCATACAGCGATATTTCGCTTAAGATATAAAAATACATACATTGCAAGACAAATTTTTTATAATATAAACTGTTTTAAAAAGCGGCTATATATTTTTATATAGCCGCTGCAACTATAACAAAGTTAAATTTTTATGGCTGAAACAAGCAACATCATGGGACGACGCATCTCATCTTTCATACCGTCAATATCCATCATTTCTTTTGGTGGCTGCGGTTCGATAATATGTTGCAGCTGAAACCCATTTTGCAGCAGTGTGTTCAGATAAGTTGTTAATGTTCGATGATATTTTATAACTTTCTCTCCTAAAAATATCGCTTCCCTCGGGCCCTCATAGTAATAGTTGTCCACAGGAAAATGTAGAATTTCACCATTTTTATCATAATACCAGTCTTGTGTTCCATAAGAAGTAAAAACAGGATGCTCCACAGAAAATACGAAACAACCTCCCGGCTTAATCCATGTTGCGATATTTTTTACCAGTGGCTCAAAATCTTTTATGTAGTGAAAAGCTAAAGAACTCAGGATAACATCAAAAGTGTGTGCTGGAAAAGACAGATCCTCCATAGCAATACACTTATAATCGATTTGTGGTGCGGCATTGATTTTATGAGCGGTCTGGATCATCTTGTGGGAAATATCTGTACCAAGCACATATAAGGCCTTGTTATCAGCGGCATATTTGCAATGCCAGCCGTAACCGCACCCTAAGTCAAGTACTTTTTTGTTACGGAAATCCGGAAGAATTTTTCTTAACTCGGACCATTCACCGGCCCCTTTTAGGCCCTCCTGTGAACGTATCATTTGACTGTATTTTTTGAAAAAGATTTCATTATCATATTTGTTTTCTTTCATATTTAATCCCCCATATAAATAATTTAAAGTAGTTTTGGCTATTTACATGGGCCTATGCAATTTTTTGTGAAATAATACCACCGCACATATATACGCTCCTATATAATAATTCCAATCATGAAACGGATCTATTTACTGTTATAGGACATTTTTCAGTCATCGCACCAACACAGAAAACTACATCAACGGTGCCAGCGGCTTCAATATTACGCCATAAAGCCAGCGGAAGAAGTTGCCCTTCCGGATGTTTTGCCGTGTTACAACGCGACATTTGCTCCATGTGTCCTCAAAATCTTCCTGAATCTGCGGAATACAGGGAACATCTTTGAGGTAGGTCGCACACTCAAAATGATGATATAGGCTGCGATAGTCAAGGTTTATAGTACCAACGACAGCCTCAGAATCATCGCAGACAAATACTTTCGCATGCACAAATCCTGGGGTATATTCGCCGATTTTTACTCCTGCATCCAGAAGCGCAGAATAATGAGTAAACGCAAGAGCATATGGGAAAGCCTTATCCGGAATACCGGGAAGAATCAGACGAACATCCACACCACGCTTTGCGGCATAGATAAGAGCGGACTCCAGCTCTCCGTCAAGTATCAGATATGGGGACATGATATGCACGTATTTCTGCGCTCTGTTTAGGATATCGATGTACACCTGCTCTCCCACATGGTCGGCATCAACAGGGCAGTCTCCGTAGGGAATAACAAAGCCCTTCGCCTGGGAAACAGTAGATGTTGGTATCTCTGACAAGACAGAAAAGTCTGGTGTGATTTCATCAAGATACCACATCTGCAAAAACATTAGAGTAAAGCTGCGGGCAGCATCACCCTGAAGCATGATGGCTGTGTCTTTCCAGTGCCCATGTTTGACAATGTGGTTTATGTACTCATCTGCCAAATTTACACCACCGGTAAAGGCAGTATGCCCGTCAATCACCAGAATTTTCCGATGGTCCCTGTAGTTATAGTGGGTGGAGACGAATGGGGTGATGGGGGCAAAGGTTTTACAGCGTATACCCAATTTTCTAAGTCGCTTTGGGTAGTCCCGCGGAAGCGTAGATAACTCACAGGTGCCGTCGTACATTACACGAACATCAACACCTTGGGCAGCCTTTCGGGCAAGTATCTCCAGAATACGTCCCCACATGAGGCCCTCTTCCACGATAAAATACTCCAGAAAAATGAATCGCTCCGCTTTTTCAAGCTGACGTAACAGCTCCTCAAACTTTTTTTCACCCAAAGGAAAATATGTAACAGACGTGTTCTCATATACCGGAAATGAACCACAACGATCAAGGTAGCGCGCAAGGGATGCGGTGCCGGGAGCCTGCTGTTCAAGCCTCTCCATGGTCGCAGTGGAGGTATTGAGGATATCTTTGGTCTGCTCCATCATTTTGGCTGCCCGATTGCGCAGAGTTCTATGACCCAAATCACTTTTTGTGAATAGATACAAAAGAGACCCAAATACCGGAGTGAGCATTATTACGAGAAGCCAGGTGAGCTTTGCCGAGGCATCAAGACGGCCGTTTAAAAGATATAGCACCATAGCCACAGAAAAGATGAGTGTGCCTCCAAATATATGAGGAAGGAAATCACCGAACCGGCGGAACACGCCGAACAGGACTAATACCTGCAGCGCAAGCAACAGTACAATTATAGCCATACGACTAAATGCGATGGAAATAATGCCTTTCCATCCGGCTTTCAACAAAGAAAGACCTTTGTTCTCCTGTGTAGCTTTCTCCAGATCCATTTTCTGATATACCTCTTTCTACTGCAAAAATTGCTGTCATTAATTGTCCCAACGGAGCGCCTATTTGCCGCGCTCCTCTTACGTGAATTTTGACGTTCATTAGTATTAGCTCCGGGCCTCCGCTTCTACAAGCAGGGGAAATGCCGGCTTATGCTGATACATTCTCCACAATACCTAGTCAATAGTCCAGCGAGTATCTAACCGATGGTTCCACAGACTGCACTCATAAGCCCTACAGCTACGGAACTTGCTCAGAAAATGCGACCGACAGATCCTGTGATCAGTTTCATGGCCTCGATCTTCTGATTTTGATAGTCGGGAATGGGATAACTCATACCTGTACTACAACTAATTAAAAATTTGACGATATTCAACATCTAGTATAGCAACTAATCGAATGTTTGTCATCCATCTTAAAAACATTGTCGAAATGGCAAACAAAACTCAAAGCAGGAAACAGAGAGTTAATCCTGACAGTTGCCAGCGTAAAGGAAAAGCTTGCAGTAATCAGCTTACAAAAATATGTGTAAAGCAGAAAAAATCCGTCAAAATCTTGTGATTTTGACGGATTTTTGGTCCGAGTGACTGGACTTGAACCAGCGGCATCCTGCTCCCAAAGCAGGCGCGCTACCAACTGCGCTACACCCGGATATGAAATTGTATTGCCTCAGCAGAAAAGTTTGCTGCAAGCGGAGCGCCACATTTAAGCGCTTTGCTATTATATAACAAATCTTTTAAAGATGCAAGATAAATTTTTTATTTTTATTATTTTATATGGAATTTTACAATAAATCTTATATAATAGCAAAAAGGACTTAAAAACAGCTTAAAAGTTTTGATGTTTAAGTGCCTCTGTGGTACAATACTACGGGTGATCTAAATGAGAATGAGAAAAAAACCTAATTTGATACCCCGCATGGAGAGATGCGCTCAGGTGCTTATTAAAAATCCTGAGGAATACATAGGACGCTGGGGAAGCATCATAAACAGCGAAAAGGTTTTTCTTGAACTGGGATGCGGCAAGGGGAAATTTACTGCTGAGACTGCTTTAACTATTCCAGACACGCTGCTCGTGGCAGTTGAGAGAGTCCCTGACGCCATGATAATAGGTATGGAGCGGGCTGTCAATGAGGGAATTGAAAATGTTCGATTCATAGATATGGACGTTGCAAAAATAATGGATGTTTTCAGTGAGAATGAAGTGGACAGGATATATATAAATTTCTGTGATCCATGGCCAAAAAAGAGAAATGCAAAAAGAAGACTTACATCGCCTCTGTTTCTCCAGCTTTATAAAAAGGTTTTGAAGCCTGACGGCGAGATCCATTTCAAAACTGATAATCTACCGCTGTTTGAGTATTCTCTGGAGACGTTTGCTTCCTGCGGATTTGAGCTTAGCCAGGTTACAAATGATTTGCATAAAGATGGCGTTTGTGGGATAATGACCGACTACGAGAAGAAATTTTATGAGCAGGGACTTAAAATTAACCGCTGCGTGGCAATAAATAAAAAATAGAATTATATAAAAGAGGTAAAACAATGGGAAAAGCAAGGTTTTACTTCGCCTTGTGGATGGCGAAGCTCTCCAAACCGGCACTAAAAATAACAGGACACCAGGGTACAAATTTCCCCGGTGAAGTAGCACTTAAAATCTGCCCGGACTTTTTGGCACAGATAGCAAAGCCGAAGATGATAGTAGGCATAACAGGTACAAACGGCAAGACCACCTGTACTAATATGATAATAGATATTCTTGAGGCCTCCGGCAAAAGAGTGCTCAGTAACCGGGAAGGCGCCAACATAAACTCAGGCATAGCCACTGCTCTTGTAAACGGTACAACCGCTTTTAATAAGGCTATGTACGACACAGCTGTATTTGAGATCGACGAGAGGTCTTCAAAGCGCATTTTGCCTTATGTTCAGCCGGATTATATGCTTATCACTAATCTGTTTAGAGATTCTATACAGAGAAACGCCCATGCTGAGTATATAGCTCAGTTTATATCTGACAATATGCCGAAAAAAACGAAGCTTATATTAAACGCTGACGATCTCATCTCGGCGGGAGTGGCTCCGAAAAATAACAGAGTTTACTTTGGCATAGAAGAGATGGAAAGCGATGTAAAAGACTGCATAAACAAGATAAACGACATACAGATCTGTCCTGTATGTTCAGGGGAGCTTGTCTATGACTACAGAAGGTACCACCATATTGGCAGGGCACACTGCAAAGACTGCGGATTCCATTCTCCTAATTATGATTACGCTGCATCAGAAGTAGACTTTTACAATATGACAATGCTGGTTTCAGATAAGGGCGGGGATATGGAGTATCCCATTATTAATGACAGCATTTTCAACATATACAATATGGTTTCGGTTATTGCCGTTATGCGGGAGCTGGGTATGGAGCACAGCCAGATTAAAAAGCATATGAGCAATATGAAGATTATTGAGTCCAGGTTCAGTGAAAAGACCGAGGGAGATCTTACGGTCATTTTGCAGATGGCAAAGGAAAAGAATCCGCTGGCAAACTCCAGAGCTCTTGACTATATAAGCAGTATTAAGGGCCAGAAGGAGATAATCCTCATGCCAAACTGTTTAACAGATGGCGACAACTGGCCGGAGAACCCAACGTGGATATATGAGAGCGACTACGAGTTTTTAAATAAGGAAGACATAACCTGCGTTATAGTTACTGGGCCATACGCATCGGATTATGAGCTCAGGCTTCTGCTGGCGGGGGTTAGTCCGGAAAAAATAATCTGCGAATATGATGAATTTACCTCTGCAAACATTGTTCCGCTTATACCGGGAGAGATAGTGTGCATAATTTCCGGTATGGACCATTTCCCTGTTGCGGAAAAGGCAAGGGACAGGATATTTGAGAGAGCAAGGGAGATGGGCAGATGAAAGTAGAAGTTTTATTTCCTGAAGTTTGCAACCTTTACGGCGATCTTATGAATGTGGATTACCTGGAAAAGAGCGGGGCTGAATCAGTAAATACGAGCCTGAAAGAGAGACCAAAGTTTATTGATGGTGGCATCGATCTTGTATTTATGGGCGCTATGACTGAAAAAAGCCAGGAGATAGTGCTGAAGGCGCTGGCTCCTTACAGAGACGATATTGAAAGGGCTGTAAACGCAGGACAGGCATTTCTGGCAACGGGAAACGCCTTTGAAATTTTTGGAAAAGAGATACAAAACGAGGACGGTACGGCAATACCTTGTCTTGGTATTTTTGATACTGTTGCAAAACGTAGAATGTTTAACAGATACAACGCCATATATCTTGGCAAGTTTGATGGCTTCTATGTTGTTGGCTTTAAGAGCCAGTTCTCTCACTCATATGGTGGAGATAATTACGGAGGAATTTTTAGAAACGAAAGAGGAGACGGCAGGTATCCTGGTTTTGAGGAAGAAGGAATAAGAGTAAATAATTTCTTCGGAACCTATCTTCTTGGTCCCCTGCTGCCTTTGAACCCGCCGTTCACTAAGTATTTGATGAAGCTCTGTGGGGTTGAAAATCCACATCTTGCCTTTGAGGAAAAGGCTATGGAAGTATATGAAAAGCGTGTGAAGGAGTTTAAAGACCCCACTGTTAGAGTGAAATATTGATCACATTTATGCAATTAACCGATCTGAATTTTAAGGTTCAGGTCGGTTTTTTGTAATAATTAAATTTTAGTATATCTCTTTAAAGAAGATATTTTATATGCTATAATTTAATATCCAGACTATGTTCAAAATTTATAAGGAAAGAAGGCGAGTGTATGGCGGAACTTATATCCCAGGTGGAGAGTTTCGAGGGTATAATGGCGGCTGTTGTCAATGGAGCCGACGCTGTATATTTGTCTTTTGATTATATGGGCGCAGGGTACAGAGCCACTGAAATGGAGATAAAAAGGGCCACAGGATATTGTCGCGCCAGAGGCGTAAAACTGTATGTGGCAATAGAGATGTTTCCTTCAGATGAAGAGTTTGCCCACGCTGTTGGATATGCGCGCCTTGCATGGCGGCTCGGTGCGGACGCGGCAGTAGTATCAGATGTAGGCCTCGCTAAAGCTATAAGGGAGGCGGCTCCGGACATGCCTGTACACGCTGGGACCAGATTCGCGCTTTTTAACAGTGGCGGTATGAAAGTCGCGGCAGCTATGGGATTTTCAAGAGTATACCTTCCAAAAGAGCTGACAAAAGAGGAGATTTTCGCTATTTCCTCCGGCTCAAATGTGGAGACGGCTGTGATGGTTCAGGGAGATATGTGCTCATGTATCGACGGATTTTGTCGTATGAGTTCGCTATTAAACGGAAAAAGAGAAGCGAAACTCGACTGTAACCGAGCCTGCCGGTACCCTTACACTATGGTAGGTAGCAGAAATGAATATCCACTGAGCATGAAAGATAACTGCCTTATAAGATATCTTGGTGAGATGATGGAAGGCGGCGTTGACGCATTTGTGGTCTCGGGATACTACAAAAAACCAGAATATATCGCAATGGCCACAAATGTATACTACAATTACCTTAAAGATATGGAAAACGTCCATGTCTACGACTGTATAACAGCACTTGGAAAGGCTTATACAGGCCGTGAGATGACTGATCTATATTATCTCGGTAAAAAAGGCGAGATAATGTCTGGAGCGGGAGATTGCGACCAGAGTATGAACTATGACTATGTACAGGCCAAAAAAAATTATAAATCCCGTGAGTTTAATAGAGTTCCTGTGAATTTTGTGGCTATAATTAAACATGGGGAACCTGTGCGCCTTGCCGCTGGAGATAACGACGGCAATATAGTAAGCGTTGAGGGACCTGTACCCGATGTAATAGGTACTCATGAGATAAGAAGGGCCAATGTGCTCAATCAGTGCAAGATGACAGGAGGTACACCCTATATCTGCGACAGAGTGAGAACGGTCATTGACAAGGGACTTTATTTTTCTGGCCAGGAGATGGGAAAGCTCGTGTCAGCAGTGCTGGATGAGCTTACTGTCAGAAGGACTGCTTTTGATGAGCGGAATGTCTATGGGCATACTGTTCCTGAAAATGTTGAAAATAGTGAGGACAAGCCTGAGATAACGGTCTCTGTGCTCAAAACGTCCCAGCTTAGTGATGAACTTCTGGAACTTGCTCCATCTGTTGTGTATATTCCAGCGGAAAAAATCACAAAAACAGACAGCATGCTTAAAAAGTTTATTGCTAGTCCTAAAATAAAAGTTTGTGCTGTTTTGCCAGGTGTAATCAAAGACGGCGAAATGAAAGATATTGTCGGGATACTTAAAAATCTAAAAAGTATCGGTATTGATGAAGTCAGCGTGTCAAATATAACCCATATTGTTATTGCAAGAGGGCTTGGGTTCAAGGTTAGAGGAGACATGGCTTTAAATATCACCAATGCAACGGCCCTGTCAATATATAAAAGGCTCGGCCTGAAATCGGCACTTTTGTCTGTTGAGCTGAAAATGGAACAGATAAAAGATATGCCAAAAAGCGCCGAAACTGAGATAATCGGTTACGGAAGAATACCTCTGATGTATACACAGAGGTGTATAATCAAAGACAACTCAGGACTGTGCACATGTGAAAATCTTTCCAAATTAACAAATGAAAACGGAGTAGCTTTTTCAGTTGCTGGCGGATTCGGATGCCGAAATACCATATACAGTCCAAGAAAGATATATATTGGCAACAAGCCTGAAGATTATGAGCACTGCGGCCTCTGGGCGGTGAGACTCTGCTTTACTACGGAGCATGCGTCTGAGTGCGCCAAGATAACAGGCAGATTTATGGGCAGGGGAAATTATGAGCCCACATTTTACACGACGGGCCTGTATTACAGAGGCGCTGAATAGGAGAATGATAGATGAAAGTCATTTTGGCTTCGAAATCCCCTAGAAGGAAAGAACTTCTTGGGGTAATGGGTATAGAAGATTTTGAGATAATACCGGCTGTTGGAGAAGAAAATGACGGTGGTCAGACTGACCCTGCAATGGCAGTAAAAACCATTGCTGAGCATAAAGCACTTGAAGTTAAAGCAAAGTGTGAAGATGGCGCTGTGATAATTGCCGCTGACACGTTGGTTTATATAGACGGCCAAAAGTTGGGCAAGCCTAAAAATGAACGGGAGGCCGAGTTAATGTTAAAGCATCTGTCAGGCAGACGGCACAGTGTTTACTCAGGTCTATGCGTTATATGCGGCGATAAAATATCGGCATGTAGTGAAAGAACAGATGTTTATTTTAAAAAGCTATCAGATGAAGAGATAGCGGCGTATATAAGATCCGGCGAACCTATGGACAAGGCTGGCGCCTATGGCGCCCAGAGCAAGGGCTGCATTTTCGTTGAGAAGATAGACGGGGACTTTTTTAATGTTATGGGATTGCCTGTGTGTCGTCTAAACGAGATGTTAAATGAAGTAGGATACAAACTACCCTGGATTTAACGGCTTTATTTTTATTACAGATTACATTTAGTGGAGATTGCTATGAAGAATATTTTCAAAAAAAGGGGAATAGCCATCGCTGTTGTGGCGGTTATAATCGCGCTGGTCTCTGTAATAACTTTGACTGTAAACCCCGGCAATTCGGATTTCCTTTCAAGCGTTCAAAATACGGCCATGAGACCAGTAAAAAACATGATGACATCTCTTATACAGTCTCTTGAGAAGATATACGGATATATGTACAAGTACGACCAGATAGTTGAGGAGAATGAGCAGCTTAAAGACAAAGTTGCACAACTTGAAGAGGAGTACAGAGACTATACTGCAATAAGCAATGAAAATGAGGAGCTGAAACAGCTTTTGGGGCTGACAGATAAGCATTCTGATTTTAAACTTGCACAGGCGTCTATAATTTCATGGACTGCTTCAAACTGGTCTAGCACCTTTACCATATCTAAAGGAACCAATGCCGGAATAGAGCTAAACGATTGTGTAATTACGGAAAACGGATACATTATAGGTCAGGTAACGAAAATAGGAAAAACCACCGCCACAATAACCACTCTTATTGACACAAGCAGTAGCATAGGCGCCCTCGTTTACGCTTCAGGTGAAGCGGCGGTTGCTGAGGGAGACTACAAACTGTTCCAGGATGGACTTTTAAAGCTTGCATATCTGCCTGATGGGGCGCAGATAGCGACGGGGGATACTATTATCACCTCGGGTAAGGGTGGATATATACCTCAAGGCCTGGTTATTGGATATATTGAGGATATATACAGTTCCGGTAGCGGCCTTGCCGACTATGCGTCAATAAAGCCGGCGGCTGACATTGACAGTCTTACGACCGTTTACATTATTACTGATTTTGATGCAAATAACTGATGATTATGAAATGTGTTAGGAGGGAGCGCATGTGCTGAAATATTTAGGTGTAAATTTCAGAAGTGTGTTAAAAGTTGCGGCATATGCCTGCCTTTTATTTGTTTTATATATACTTCAGTCAATGATATTCCCATATTTTAAAATACTCGGTACCAAACCACTGATAATCCCTGTGGCGGTTATGTGCCTTGCTCTGTTTGAGGGGCCAGTAAAAGCGGGTATTTTTGGGGTTTTCGCTGGAATTTTTTGTGATTTTTCCTTTAATCAGCCGGCGATACAGTTTACTGTTTTTATGACGGTTATGGGCCTTGCGGCCGGATATCTGTTTCAGACAGTGCTGGCAACTGGATTTCCGTCTTTTTGCGCCTGTACGGCGGTGGCCCTTGTAATATGTGCACTTGTACAGTCTTTTGGACTTGTCTTTTACAGTGGCGCAGATATTTTGGCTGTTTTGAAAGGTATCATACTTCAGACAGGCTATTCCATAATATTCACATTTCCAATTTACCTTATTGTGAAGTGGATAAACAGGATGGATAAAGATTAAGAGGTAAAAAATGAACAGATCACTAAATACATCGAGAATAGTGTGTATCATAGCGATAATGATGCTTATTGTTTCTATATATGCTTCGGCGCTGTATGAACTGCAAATAAATAAAGGAGAAAACTATCTGCAGGCGGTCTCCGGTACAGTAACAATGACTGAGACTGTGCCTGCGGCCAGGGGCAGTATACTGGACCGTAATGGAGAGGTGTTTGTATACAGCAAGACAGTCTACAATGTTGTAATTAATAGGACGCTTCTTATGAAAGCGGATAGCCCAAATAGTGTAATCCTGGACCTTTGTAAGACAGCGATAGAAAACGGCATAAACTATGTTGACACTTTTCCTGTAACAAAATCAGCGCCGTTTTCTTATGTTGCAGATATGGACAGCACCCAGAGGTCAAGACTTGATACTTATTTTGAATATTTTGGACTTGATGATGAGATATTGGCGTCTGATCTTATATCGTGGATGAGAGAGCACTACGACATTGATTATACTCTCAGCATGGAGGACGCAAGACTTATTATAGGCGTCAGATATGAGATGGAGTGTCAGCTCATTATGAATATTCCTGACTATGCCTTTTGCGAGGACGCGGATGCAAACGAGATATCAGTTATACTTGAGCAGGGATATCCTGGTGTTACTGTAAAAACATCTACAGAAAGAGAATATACTACACCTTATGCAATGCACCTTTTGGGCTATGTCGGTAAGATGAACTCGGACCAGTATGAGCAGTATAAAGACCTTGAGGGGTATTATGTAAATACAGACATTGGACGAGAAGGCGTGGAGGCTACATTTGAGGAGTATCTCCATGGAATTGACGGATCCATAACATATACTACAAACACCAATGGCAATATAACAGGTATACTTTCTGAGACAGAAGCTGTTGCGGGAAATAATGTATATCTCACAATAGATATTGGCCTTCAGGCGATTGCTGAGGAGTCTCTTGCAAGCACGATAAAGTCGATAAATGAGGACAAAAAGGAAAATGATGACGGTGCACAGGGCGGTGCGGTCATTGTAAGAGATGTAAATTCCGGAGAGGTGCTTGTAAGCGCATCTTATCCGACCTATAGTATAGATGAGCTTCTTACTAGCTATACTGAGCTTAGTGAAGACCCACTGGAGCCCCTTTTCAATAGGGCTACCCAGGGCGTATATAACCCAGGTTCCACCTTCAAAATGGTTACTGCATTTGCCGCTCTTAAGGAAGGCACTATAACTCGGTACACAACAATAGAGGATAAGGGTATATTTACGGAGTACCCTGACTATCAGCCTAAATGCTGGGTATATCCTGACAATCATGGGGTTCTTGATGTTGTGGGTGCCTTAGAAAACTCATGTAACTATTTCTTCTATACAGTTGCGGATAAGATGGATATCGATCCTATCGCTGATGCCGCTGCGAAATTTGGCCTCGGTTCCAAAACGGGCATTGAAATAGCCGAAGCGGAAGGCATATTGGCCACAAGAGAATACAAAAAAGAGGTCTTGGGCGAAGGCTGGTGGGCGGCTGACACCCTGCTCACCTGTATCGGTCAGGGTAATAACTATTTTACCCCTATACAGATAGCAAATTATATCTCCGCTATAGCCAATGACGGCACAGTATATGAGACAACAATTTTGAAAAACATAAAGTCCGCGGATTACTCTGAAACTATCCTTGAAGGAGAGTCCAATGTTTTGAAAGAAGTAGACGATCCTTATGGATACCTGTCCGTTTTAAGACAGGGTATGAGGGCTGTTGCCGAGACAGGTACGGCTGAGAGCGTTTTTGGGGATTATCCTGTAAAAGTTGCTGCGAAGACAGGTACAGTACAGAGCGAGACATCTGATAACACTGGTGTTTTCGTTTGCTATGCGCCTTATGATAACCCGCAGATAGCAATAACGGTAGTGGTTGAAGGCGGTGGCTCAGGTTCTGCACTGGCTGGTATCGCAAAGGATATCCTTGATGTATATTTTGAGGCAGATGATTACAGCGCAAGCTCTGGCGGCGAATATTCCCTGATACAGTAGAAGATGAAATCTTTTTTGTTGAAAAAGAGAGAAAATTTCTTTATAATTAAGTTTTGTTAAAGGTGGTATTACAATGCAGCGTGAGACTGGACAGGCAATAGTTGTAACCTCCGGCAAAGGAGGAACTGGTAAAACTACGTCTGTCGGCGCAATTGCGTCCTGTTTAGCTGCTCTGGGGTATAAGACCCTTTGCATTGACTGTGATGTTGGACTAAAAAATCTGGACCTGACTTTGGGCCTGTCAGACATGACGCTCAGTGATTTTAACGACTGTATAAACGGGACAAAGTCTCTATCAGATGCTGCTGTAGGCCATCCCAAAATAGAGAATCTATATTTTATCAGCGCTCCAAGCACATTGAAGCCGGAAAATATAGATAGAGAGAAGATGAGAGACCTCATAAGTGAGGCGAAAAAGCAGTACGATTATTGTCTTATTGACTCGCCGGCCGGAATGGGCGCAGGGTTTGAACTGGCAGCGGCGGGTGCCGATATGGCTATAATCGTGGCCACCGGAGACCTGTCCAGTATCCGGGACGGGCAGCGGGTCTCGGCTGAATTAAGCAGTATAGGGATCCAAAACGTCAGGCTTTTAGTAAACAGAGTAAAACCCAAACTTTTCAGACGTACAAAATCCACAGTTGACCACATGATAGATTCCGTAGGCGCTCAGCTTCTGGGCGTTATCTCCGAAGATGAAAACGTAATACTTGCGGCTAACTTAGAGACACCCCTTATATTATTTGAAAACAGAAAGGCGGCAAAACAATTCCTTAATGTTGCAAAGAGAATAACGGGGCAGAGAGTACCCCTTGGCAGAGTTTAGCCCACACCGCGAATGAAGGAGTAGTGTAATGAATATAGCGTTATTGGCTCACGATAGGAAAAAGGAACTTATGGTAAATTTATGCGTCGCTTATTGCGGAATCCTCGCACAGCACTCCATTTGCGCCACAAGTACGACCGGAAAGCTTGTTGCCGAGGCAACAGGACTGCCCATCACACTGTATCTGCCGCGCAGTCAGGGCGGATTCCAGCAGATCGGTGCCAGGATTGCTTACAATGAGCTGGATCTTGTAATATTTTTATCCGATCCCACAGGTGATGAGACTATTGAGTCAGTTTGGGAGATAGCAAAACTCTGCGACCAGAGAAATATACCGTTTGCCACAAATGTGGCCACTGCTGAGGTTCTGATAAGAGGACTTAAGGATGGCTATCTGGACTGGAGAGATATAGTAAATCCGAAAAATAAATAGATAAAATAGACGCGATGAAGAGAAAGAGTAAGCGACAGCCGAGGCCTTCAGAGAAAGGCGTATTTGCTGAGAGCGCCTGACCGGACGGCATCGTTGAAGACATCTTGGAGCGTGCGTATAAGGCGAGAGCTGAAATCGCAGTTTGCCTGGCTTTAACGGGCGTACCAAAGGGCGGCATTGCCGCTAAAATTGGGTGGTACCACGACTTTTTACTGTCGTCCCAATGTTGTGGGGCGGCAGTATTTTTATTTTGAAAGGATAAGCGTAATGGAAAGAATCAAACCGAGAACATTGTCTGGATTTATGGAGCTGCAGCCTGAAAGACAGGTGCAGATGGAAAAAATTAAAGATGTTTTAAGAGAGGTATATTCCCTCTATGGCTTTACACCACTGGATACACCTGTTATTGAGGCCAGTGAGGTGCTTCTTGCCAAAGGTGGCGGCGAGACAGAAAAACAGATATACAGATTCACAAAGGGGGACAACGACCTGTCTTTGAGGTTTGATTTGACTGTACCTCTTGCCAAATATGTTGCACTGAACTATGGTAAACTGTCATTTCCATTTAAGAGATACCAGATAGGTAAAGTTTACAGAGGCGAAAGGGCACAGAGAGGCAGGTTCCGTGAGTTTTATCAGGCTGATATTGATGTTATCGGCGACGGTCAGCTTGATATTATAAATGAGGCTGAAATTACGTCGATTATATACAATACCTTTACAAGGCTGGGCCTTAAAAGGTTTGTAATCAGGGTCAACAACAGGAAGATATTAAACGGATTTTACGCTATGCTTGGCCTTACGGAAAAATCCTCAAATATTATGAGAACAGTTGACAAGCTTGACAAAATTGGCGCTGAGAAGGTAAAGGCTCTCCTTGTGGAAGAGAATGGCATAACAGATGAGCAGGCTGATGAGATAATGAAATTTATTTCCATCAGCGGCAAAAATAGCGAGGTTTTGTCTGCTCTTGAGGGATATAAAGGCAAAAATGAGATATTTGACAAAGGCATTGAAGAACTCATACTGGTTACAAAATATCTGGCCGACTTCGGTGTTCCTGAGGAGAACTTTAATGTAGATCTGACAATAGCAAGAGGTCTTGACTACTATACCGGCACTGTCTATGAGACTATGATGCTGGATCATCCAGAGATAGGTTCCATATGCTCAGGCGGAAGGTATGATAACCTTGCTGAATATTATACGGACAAAAAGCTGCCAGGCGTTGGAATTTCCATCGGCCTTACAAGACTGTTCTTCGTTCTGGAAGATAAGGACATGTTAAACGACAGTATGGTTACCGCTCCTGCGGATGTTCTCGTAATTCCAATGACAGAGGATCTGAGCTATGCCATAAAGACCCTGGCTGTGTTTAGAGACAAGGGCATACGTACCCAGCTCTATGGCGAGAAGAAAAAGTTCAAAGCCAAGATCAGCTATGCAGATAAGCTGGGGATCCCTTATGTAATATTCATCGGTGAGGATGAGATCAAAGAGAATATGATAACTGTTAAGGACATGGAGTCCGGAGAGCAGAAGAAAATGACGCCAGCAGAGGCCGGAGAAATGGTAAAAGAGGCCCTTGAAAAGAAGACGGCGGACAAAGTAATTAAGGAATAATAGGGGAGGAAATAATTATGACCCAGTCAAGAACACATAACTGCGGTGTTTTGCGTATAGAGAACGTAGGAGAAAAAGTTAAAATTGTAGGCTGGATGGAAAATGTTCGTGAGGTAGGCGCAAATCTTGCTTTCGTTGTCTTAAGAGACTTCTACGGTACTACCCAGGTAGTAATTGAGACGGAAGAGATGATGAACATCGTAAAGTCTCTAAACAAGGAGTCCACCATTTCCGTTGAGGGAACAGTCAGAGAGAGAGCAAGCAAAAACCCAAAACAGCCAACAGGTGATATTGAGGTTGTGCCTGAAAAGATAGAAGTTCTGGGCAGATGCCGCTATAATGAGCTGCCCTTTGAGATAAACCGCAGCCGTGAAGCAGACGAGACTCTCAGACTCAAATACAGATACTTAGACCTTCGCAACCCTGAGGTAAAAAAGAACATAGTTTTAAGATGCAATGTCGTGGCCGCTCTGAGACAGGCTATGATGGAGCATGATTTCCTTGAGATAACAACGCCTATACTTACAGCTTCATCCCCTGAAGGTGCCAGAGACTATCTTGTGCCTGCAAGAAAGCATCCGGGAAAGTTCTACGCTCTTCCACAGGCTCCGCAGCAGTTTAAGCAGCTGCTCATGACATCAGGCTTTGACCGCTATTTTCAGATCGCGCCATGCTTCCGCGATGAGGATGCAAGAGGCGACAGAAGCCCAGGCGAGTTCTATCAGCTTGATATGGAGATGGCATTTGCCACTCAGGAAGATGTTTTTGCGGTACTTGAGGATGTTCTGCCTCCCATTTTCGCGAAATACGGCACTTATGATATAGCTTCCAAGCCACCTTTTAAGAGAATACCCTATCTTGAAAGCATGGAAAAATACGGCAGCGATAAGCCAGATCTTCGTATCGACCTGACGGCAACAGATGTTACAGAGCTTTTATCTGACTGTGGATTCGGTCCTTTCGAGGGGAATGTTATAAAGGCAATACCCATTTCTAACTGCACCCTTACAAGAAAGCAGATAGAAAAACTGCTGACTGACGCTGAAGTTCAGTCAGGACTTAAGTCCTACTGGTTCAAGGTAGACGACGCAGGCGCAATTGCCGGCGGAGTTGCCAAATTCATGCAGGAGAAGAAGGAAGAACTTACAGAAAAGCTGGACCTTGCCGCCAACACTCTTGTCGTTCTCACAACAGGCAAGAAGGAAGAGGCTCAGAAGGCGGCCGGCGTAGTTATAAAGACATTCGGCCCTGCAGTTCCGGGACATATGGATAAAGAGAGGTATGAGTTTTGCTGGATCGTTGATTTCCCAATGTATGAAATCGGTGAAGAGAGCGGAGAGCTCGAGTTCTGCCACAACCCGTTCTCAATGCCTAAAGGAGGCATGGAGACGCTGCTGAAAGCTGAGAGAGGGGAGATTGATCCTCTTACAATAACCGCCGACCAGTATGACCTTGTCTGCAATGGTGTTGAGCTGTCCTCCGGCGCCGTGAGAAACCACGACCCTGAGATTATGATAAAGTCCTTTGAGATGGTAAGGCTGGGTGAAGAGGATGTTAAAAAGAAATTCCCTGCAATGTATAATGCCTTCTGCTACGGTGCGCCACCACACGCCGGTATCGCTCCGGGTGTTGACAGAATGGTAATGCTCCTTGCGGGCGAAGATTCCATAAGAGAGATAATCCCATTCCCAATGAATAAAAATGCCCAGGATGTTATGATGGGCGCCCCTGGTACTGTAATGCAGCAGCAGCTTGACGAGCTGCATATTGCAGTTGTGGGACTTGATGAGTAATAAGGATAAATTAATATAAAAGCCGCCGTGAAAATTTTCACGGCGACTTTTTTCTACCTGTTTTTTGGAATGTGTAGTGTATGATAATGTCAAAAATATTGTTTCAAGAGATAGGAGTGTGGATTTATGGCGCTTGCCTGGAAAAGTGAACTTCAAGAGTCAGAAAAAATCGTCTATATCCCTATGGATGAAATATCTGTAAACCATAAGAACAGACGCCACTACGACAGAGAAAAACTCAGAGAGCTATCGGAAAGTATAAAAATGTACGGTGTCCTGCAGCCCGTCTCCGTACGGAAAAAAGAGGACGGATTTGAGCTTGTTGCCGGAGAGAGACGGCTGAAGGCGGCAAAAATTGCCGGCCTCTACGAAATTCCGTGTGTTGTAATGGATGTTGATACATATCAGTCGGCTGTACTGAAAATCGTGGAAAATGTACACCGCGAAAACCTGGATTATATCGAGGAGGCGGAGTGCATATATCAGATGATACAGGTCTATGGACTGACCATAGAAGAGGCAGCTTTGAAGCTGGGAAAGACCAAGGCAGCTGTTGAAGACAAGCTTAAAATACTAGATCTACCTGGAGAGCTGCTTTTTGTTCTCAGAGAAAATGGACTTAATGAAAAATATGCCAAGCAGCTCATAAGAGTGGAGGATGACAGTGATAAAATACGCGTCCTCGAACAGATAATACAGCGGAACTTAAATATATCCGCTACGGAAAAGCTCATAGATAAATTCATCGCAAATAAAAACGGCACAGACTTAACATTTTCTGCGCCAGTTTATGTTATTAAAGATGTAAGGGTATTTTTGAACTGCGTAAAAGACGGCATTGAAACTATGGGTAAAGCGGGGATTTATGCTCAGTGTGTTCAGAATGAGACAGATGATGATATTACACTGACAATAAAAATACCCAAATGTGTCGCTTACGCTGATGAATTATCCAATGCGGGGACCTAAACGGGATAAAACAGCCTTGAAATAATCTGGAAGATCGCACTCAAGGGTGATTTTCTCGCCAGTAGTCGGGTGGATAAAGCTAAGACACTTAGCATGTAGACACTGACCAGAGAGGCCTTTATCAGGTTTTTTGCGGCCGTAAACGAGATCGCCTACGATAGGGTGTCCTATATGGGCCATGTGAACTCGAATCTGATGGGTACGGCCGGTTTCGAGGCGACACCTGATGTGTGTATATCCATTATAAAGAGCCACCGGCTCATAGTGAGTTATGGCCTCGCGGCTGTTTTTTACGCCTACAGCCTGGCGCTTCCTGTCAGTGGGGTGTCGTCCTATGGGGGCGTTAACTGTACCGGGTTCTTTTACAGCACCATATACCACAGCCTCATATATGCGGCTTAAAGTGTGATCTTTTAGCTGACTGGCGAGAGCCTGGTGAGCAAAGTCATTTTTAGCGGCAATAATAAGGCCGGAGGTATCCATATCTATTCTGTGGACAATACCTGGCCTAATAGCTCCGTTTATGCCTGATAGACTGTCTCCACAGTGGAACATAAGTGCATTTACAAGAGTTCCGTCGCTGTGGCCAGGGGCTGGGTGAACTACCATGCCTCGGCTCTTATTTACTACAATTACGTCATCGTCTTCGTAGACAATATCAAGAGGTATATCCTGGGGGACAATCTCAGTTTCCTGAGCCTGGGGTATAGTTACCTCATATATTTTGCCTTCGGAGGTTTTATCGCTCTTTTTTACAGGACTTCCATCACACAACACCAGCCTATTTTCTATCAGTTTCTGGGCGGCGTTTCTTGAAAGATTTTCAATTTTGTCAGCCAAAAATGCGTCAAGTCTTAATCCTGATATTTCTGCTTCAATTTTCAGAGCCATTCAAATAACCTCACTGTTTACTTTTTTCTTCCTTTGAACTGCGGATGAAGTACAAAACACAAAACATTATTCCCCCCACAACAATGAAGCAGTCCGCTACGTTGAAAATGGCGAAATTCATAAACTCAATTTCGAACATATCCACGACATAGCCAAGAAAGATCCTGTCTATAAGATTGCCGATAGCGCCGCCCAGAACAGCTGAGAGACACACCTTTTCCCACCTGGACAGCTTGCCTTTTATTATGAATACTGTAAGCAGCACTGACAGCAGACCTGTCAGTATTATAAGAAAAATCCTGCTGTCTGCGAAGATCGAAAATGCCGCTCCCGTATTCTGCAAATACGTCAGATGTACGATGGAAGGTATAAGGGCGATTTCACTGTAAAGCGGAATATTGGTAACAATCCATTTTTTAAATAGCTGGTCTGCCAATATAATGGCAAGAACAATTATTATATAGAGCATATTTCCTCCGATTTATTTAAAAAGGGCGGCATTGCCGCCCTTTTTTGTATTTATTCTATTGCGGCAGCACATCTCGGACAGAGATCAGGTCTGTCAGGATCAGCGCCGACAGCAGCATCATGAGTCCAGCACCGGAGACATTTCGGCTTGTCGCTAGGTGTTACAAGGACCTTGACACCTTCATACAGGGTGCGATCCTCAAAGCCGTCGCCATCTTCGTAAACCACACTTACCTGTGAGCATATAAACAGTTCTTTCAGGTTGGCGTTTGCAAGAACAGCAAAGTCATCTTTTGCAGCGTCGGATACATAAAGGGTAACCTCGGCATCAAGAGATTTTCCTATGAGTTTTTCGCCTCTCTTAATTTCCATTGCCTTGTTAACAAGATTGCGAAGAGCAATAAGCTTATCCCATTTTGCCATCTCAGTTTCGTTGAGTGAGTACTCAGTGTATGGCTTGCTCATCTCGTTAAATACAATATTGCGCTCATCGTCGCCCTCACGGTGAGGCATGCTGAGCCAGATCTCATTGCAGGTAAATGCAAGGATTGGAGCGAACATCTTTGTAAGAGCGTCAAGAATAAGAAACATTGCTGTCTGAGCAGATCTGCGGCTTACACTATATTTTTTGTCGCAGTAGAGACGGTCTTTTATGATATCAAGGTAGAAGTTGCTCATGTCAACTACACAGAAATCGTTTATCGCATGTGATACAACGTGGAATTCATAATTGTCGTATGCATCGAATACTTCATTTATAAGCTCGTTAAGCTTTGTTACCGCCCATTTGTCAAGTTCCAACATATCGTCAGGAGATACAAGATCGTTAGGATCAAAGTCATAGAGGTTGCCAAGACAGTATCTTGCGGTGTTGCGGAACTTAAGATAGTTCTGGCTGAGCTGTTTGAATATATCCTTTGAGCAGCGCACATCAACATGATAGTCTGAGGAGCCGGCCCAGAGTCTTAAAAGATCAGCGCCGAAGTCCTTTATTATCTCATTGGGGTCCATACCGTTGCCAAGAGACTTGTGCATTGCTTTGCCTTCGCCGTCAACCGTCCAGCCATGGGTAAGGCACTCTTTAAACGGAGCGCCACCGCCGAAAGCACCAACCGAAGTGAGCAGGGAGGACTGGAACCAGCCTCTGTACTGGTCAAGACCTTCAAGATACATTGTAGCCGGCCAGAAGCCCTGGGAACGCTTCATTGAAGCAAAATGAGTTGAGCCTGAGTCAAACCAACCGTCAAGAGTGTCCTCTTCTTTTGTAAAGCCTTCCTTGCAGCCACAGTGCGGGCACGCAAAGCCTTCTGGGAGAATTTCAGAAGCGTCTTTTGCAAACCAGGCGTTAGAACCCTCAACTTTGAACAGTTCAGAAATGGCATTTATTGTCTCATCAGTTACTATTGGTTTTCCGCAGTCAGGGCAGTAGAATACGGGGATAGGCAGACCCCATTTTCTCTGACGTGAGATGCACCAGTCAGATCTCTCACGGATCATGGCCTTCATACGGTCAAGGCCCCACTCAGGGATCCAGCGTACATCGTCACATGCAGCACACGCTTCATCTTTGAAAGCCTCAACAGAGCAGAACCACTGCGGTGTGGCTCGGAAAATGATTGGGCCTTTACATCTCCAGCAGTGAGGATAGGAGTGGGTGACATCTTCTGACGCGAACAGCATCCCAGACTGCTTCATATCCTCGAGAATGATTGGGTTGGACTCATCTGTTTTAAGACCAGCGTATTTGCCAGCGTATTCTGTATGGCGGCCTCTGTCATCTACAGGAACTACCATATCCATACCATAGCGACGGCATGTCTCATAGTCGTCTGCACCGAAGCCAGGAGCGGTATGAACACAGCCGGTACCGGATTCCATAGTTACATACTCAGCGTTTAAAAGCCTGGATGTCTTTGGAAGGAACGGGTGGTCAGCCAGCATATTCTCAAAGAAAGAGCCGGGATGTTTTTCAATTATCTCGTACTCATCAAAACCACCGATTTTCATTACCTTTTCGGTAAGAGCCTCAGCAAGGATATAAATCTCACCGTTTGGAGCTTTTGCCAGCACATATGTCTCCTCAGGGTGCAGGCAAATACCAAGGTTACCAGGAAGCGTCCAGATTGTAGTTGTCCAGATAACGAAGAACAGCTTATCATGGTCAACATTTGGCAGCTTTCCAAGGTCGTCGTTTATTTTGAACTTAACATAAGCTGTTGTACAGGGGTCGTCCTGATACTCAATTTCAGCTTCAGCAAGGGCAGTTTCATCTTTAGGACACCAGTAGACTGGCTTAAGGCCTTTATAGATATAGCCCTTTTTGAACATTTCACCGAAAACTTTTACCTCTTCAGCCTCAAACTCAGGGTCCATGGTTTTGTATGGATGTTCCCAATCGGCGATAACGCCCATTCTTTTAAAGCCTTCCATCTGAACGTCTATATAATGCTGAGCAAAGTCATGGCAGGCAGAACGAAACTCTGGAACACTCATCGCCTTGCGGTTTAATTTGTTCTTTTTAATAATCGCGGACTCAATGGGCATACCATGGTTATCCCAGCCGGGAATATAAGGTGTGTAATAACCGCGCATAGCGTAGCTTCTTGTGATAAAGTCCTTAAGCGCCTTATTAAGGGCGTGGCCCATATGCAGATCACCGTTGGAAAACGGAGGTCCATCGTGAAGACTGAAAAGCGGTTTGCCTTCATTTTTCTTTAAAAGTTCATTGTAAACATCCAGCTCTTCCCACTGTTTCAACATTTCAGGCTCTCTTTTTGGGAGTCCGGCACGCATAGGGAAGTCAGTCTTCGGCAGATTGAGTGTTGAATTATAATCCTGCGCCATATCTCTAATACTCCTTGTCTTTTTTTCTATTAAAAGGAGTGCCGCACAATGTGCGGCAATCTCCGGAAGAATCGAAAATAAACTATGGTCTTACTTGTTTTTGTTATCATAATTTGAGCCGAACTGCAAATTATCAAACTTGAATTTGGGGCGTGGAGAGAAGAAGTCATCTTCGTCTACCGTTTCCTCTTTTTCTTTTTTATCCTCTTCTTCGTAGAAGAGCTTCATTGTCTCCGCATAGAGCTCCTCTTCGTCTTTTTTCTCTTCAGCAGGATGTTCCTCATCCTGGGACTCTGAAGCGTCTTTGTCAGACTGAGATTCATCTTCCTCGGAAGGGGTCTTACTGTCTGCGGCATTTTCTGCTTTTACCTGTTCTTGTACAGCTTCCTCGATGTTTTCAAACAAGCTGTCAGGAATACCATCGTCATTTTCAGCCTTTGGTTTTTCTTCAGATTTTTCTTCAAGCGGTTTTACCTCGGTTTCACTGCTTACAGTTTCGGCTTCAGCAGTTTCAGATTCAGAGGTGTCTACTTTCTCAGCGGATTTTGCCGGCTTGTAAACCTGAACATCTTCATCTTCAGACACAGTCTCCGCAGGAGCCGGTTCAGGTGCTGGCTGTACCGGTGCAACTGGCTGCACTGGAGCAGGTTCTGGGCTCTTTTGCGGTGTAGCCTGTGCTTTTACGTTCTTAAAAGCCGTTCCAAACGCTGACCCATACATAGTAGGTGATGGTCTTGATGTTGCGCTAGCACTTTTTTTAGCATCCTGATAAATATCTGTGTCCTCAATCTTTTCCAGAAAAGCGCCAAAGACCTTTATTAATTTCTTTGACTTTGAAATATAATCAAATGTCTCCTGCTGAACGCGTTTAAGCCGCTCATTCTCAAGATAAATCTTCCGCTCGATTTCCGCAAGTTTAGCGTCTGCCTCTGCCTCGGCACCGGCAACGATGTCAGTACTCTTGGTCTTGGCTCTGTTGAGAAGATCTTCGCTGGTCCTCTGAGCGGTAAGAAGAGTCATTCTCATGGAATCTTCAGTCTTGCGGTAATCCTCAATCTTGTCCACAAGCACTTTAATCTTGCTTTTTAAAATTGCGTTGTCTTTATAAAGTTTTGCATAATCAGCCGTTACGGTCTCAAGAAATTCGTCAACGGATTCCATATCATATCCGCCAAAAACGGCTTTCGTAAATCCAACTTCCTGAATATCACGAGGGGTAAGCATATCCCATTCCTCTTTCTAAAAAAATATGTCTGTAAAGTAGAACTAGGTTTAGAAGTATAAACCATTGTTTTCAAGCTCATCTATAAGATCGCCAAGAAGATCTACATTGTACGGTGTTATGAGATATGTATTGACAGCAACCTTTTTAATTTTACCGTCCTGTGCATATGCTACACCTGATAAGAAGTCTATAAGCCTTCTGGCAATGTCCTTATTTGTCTGCTCAAGATTGAGTACTACTGTGCGCTTTTCACGCAGATGGTCAGCAATCTCCGCTGCGTTTTCAAAACGCTCCGGTTTAACAAGCACAACTGAAAGCTGGGTTGTGGCGTGAATGTTTACTACCTTATTTGAATCGCGTCTTTCCTCAATAGGAGAAAAACTCCTCTGAGCCTGCTGAGTGTTTGTTTTCTGTGTTACCGGTATACGTTCCGGTGCCTTGGGAGTAAAATCTTCAAATTCATCATCATCGTCATCATAGGGACGAGTTAACTTTTTTATCTCACTGAAAATACCCATTGTCTTGCCTCCTGTATTATAAATCAATATGCTCTCGGACCGAAAATGGCTGTTCCCACTCTGACCATATTCGACCCCGCGATGATAGCTTCTTCAAAATCTGAACTCATGCCCATAGACAAAGTACAGATATCATTATTATCGTATTTTTTTGCCCTTATGTCAACATATAGCTTGTACATTAAATCAAAATAATTGTACTTTTCATGACTTTCATAACTGTTTATGGGAGGAATTGCCATAAGACCCTTAACTATTATGCCGGGTAAGGACGAGGCGTAAGAAGCAATGTCGTCCAAAGCAGATGGGTCGATACCAGTTTTTGTTTCCTCTCTGCCAATATTTACTTCAATAAGGATGTCCTGGACAATCTCTAGGGAAGTCGCTCTCTTTGATATCAGCTCCATAAGTTCTTTTGAGTCTACTGACTGAATAAGGTCGCACTGACCCACGACATTTTTGACCTTGTTTTTCTGCAAATGTCCTATAAGGTGAAGTTCCGCACCGTCGTACGCTCCAAGGGCCTTTTTTTCCATAAGCTCCTGGACTCTGTTTTCACCAAAACAGTCTATACCGGCGTGATATGCCGACCGAACTGCGTCTGCGCTGTTTTGTTTTGACGCAGCAACAAGGCGTATATCCCCGCCCGATCTACCGGAGCGGGAAGCCGCCTTTTCAATAAGTTCTTTTACATGCCTTACATTATCTTCAATACTCAACATAAATGACCTCACTGCACAACTTTGCCATCATACAAATCTTTTGCCTTGACTATTACTTCTGAACCTATACGGAGAAGGGAGGAACTGGATGGGTCTGCTATATAGCAATCTTCAAGCTCACTGGTTATCTCTATATCAGCCCGACGGGCCTGGAGCCCTACGAGAATATATACGTATGGTGTTCCGTCATCGTCATAATACACGGCGTCTTTTGGTATGCAAAGACCAGTTGTGGTGCTAAACAATATTTTACCTTCCGCCTCTCTAAGAGTTACGGTGTCGGAAATATATTTATTTGAAGAAAAGATAACAACGCATTTATCATTTTCTGTGAGACCTATGCTATCAACAGTCATTTTGAGAGACTTACCGAAGCTGCTCTCAAACACTATCTCATAGCTACTGCCCTCTGAAAGCCGCTCGGCTACAGCGTTATCCAGAATGACAGCGTATTTCCAAGTGAGGCCTGTTACGATTTTTCCTATGGCATTCGGACCGGCCTCTTTACCAGTGAAAAGAGCAGTTAGAGCTGACGGAGTTATATTTTCCAAATCAGAAAATCTTATGTTCTCATACCCGTCGCTTGTCAGGGCGAAAATGCCAGAGTATGTTGACTTCATGTAAGAGGCGTCGGAGGCTGAACTGCTTTCCAACTCGGCAAGCTGGGATTTAAGGTCAGCCAAAGTCTGTTCCTGCTGATCATAATCACCATAGGCGTTCATTATATGGGTTTCAATGCCGGAAACGGCAGAGTCGATGTCTGCCATATTCCCACTGGAGACCGCCTCAGAAAAGCTGATGACGCTTTCAACAGCCACTTCCTGGTAAGAGTTTTTGCCGGCAATGTTTGTTTCAAGCTGGGATATGGTATTAGAAAGCTCCTGCATTTTCGCAATACGCTCTATGGCCGCTTCATCACCGTATTTTACGGCTATTGTCTGATCGACAGATACCTTATCTCCACTGGAGACCGTTATTATGTAGTCAGCGTCTCCGGCTAAAACTGTTTCATCCCTAACTATGTATCCGCTTATGTCTACACTATCCTCTATTACAGTGGCAGAGACTGCCTCGGTCTTTAAAGGATTAAGTGCGCTACTCAGCAGAGCAAAGATTATATATAAAAGCATTGCTGCAAAAACCAGAATGGTAATGAGCCTTATTACAGCATTTTCTGAACGCATAGCTGATCCTTTCTGCAGGGATCAAATCATTCGGCAAAGGATATTGGTTTTGAAGGCGCGATGGTTGAAATCGCATGTTTATAGATAAGCTGCTGTTTACCCTCTGTGTCCACTACAACAATGAAATTGTCAAACCCGGTAATCGTGCCTTTGATCTGGAAACCGTTTACCAGAAAAACCGTAACGCACACGCCTGTGCGCCTTGCCTGATTTAAAAAAGTATCCTGCAAATTGAGTGTTTTATTCATCTTTAGCCATCCTTTCAAGACGGCTTCTGTATTTTTTATGTACGCCGTCTTATGTCTACGGCTTAATTATACCCATATTCGCCAAAAAACTTGTCGAATTAAGTAACCCTGAATCAAAATCAGGGGGATTATCCCAGAATATCCAATTGAGATCATCGTATCTGCCCAGCCAGGAAAGCTGACGCTTTGCGTACCTTCTGGACTCCATCTTAATTATGTCAATTACTTCTGCAAGCGTCCTTTCTCCCTGTATATATTCCAGCATTTCCTTGTATCCTATGGCTTGCATGGAGGTATAACGGGAATCAAGGCCCATGTCAATAAGAGAGCGCACCTCATTTTCAAGGCCACATTCTATCATTATGTCAACTCTGCGGCCAATCATGGAATACAGGTCGGATCTGTTTTTATATGTCAGGGCGATTTTTGCCGCATCGTATCGCGGGGGAATTGTTTTTGACTCCGCATTGTGCTGAGATATGGTCTTGCCCGTGATAGCATAGACTTCAAAAGCTCTGACTATCCGCTTTTTGTCATTAAAGTGAAGCTTCTCACTGCTGTAACGGTCGAACTCAGAGAGCTTTTCAAGCATTTTTTCGCCACCGAGACTGTCGTACATTTCCGAATATTTCTGCCGGATACCATTGTCGCTGTATGACATAAATGTTCTGCCAGCAAGAAGAGACTCGATATAAAGACCGGTACCACCAACGATTATGGGAAGTTTGCCACGACTTAGTATATCGTCTGTAACTTTTGATGCGTCGTACACAAAACGAGATACGGAATAGTTTTCAAAAGGGGAGACGATATCCATCATGTGATGGACGATACCCTCTTTTTCCTCTTCGGTGGGCTTTGCCGTACCGATATCCATGTGCTGGTAAATCTGCATAGAGTCGGCGCTCACTATCTCACCGTCGTATATTTTCGCAAGGGCGATACCAAGACGGGTTTTTCCGGAGGCGGTAGGCCCTGTTATCACAACTACTTTATTGGGCATAAACTCCTCCTTAAATGTTCAGGTATATCATCATGCTCGACGAAATTGCTTGTCCAGGTCGGATTTTGTAAATGTTATGCTGACTGGCCTACCGTGAGGACAGTATTTTACTTCATCAGAAAGGACCTTTTTCACAAGTCCTAAAAGCTCCTCAGGTTCACTTTTCCTGCCTGCCTTTATAGCCGCTTTACAGGCTATGGAGTGGAGTATCTCGTCTTTTTTCTCCTCAAGGCTCGCTCTGTCGCCATATGACAGCTGCTGGCATATCTCGTCAAGAAGTGGTTTAACTTCTCCAGTATCCATATCAGCCGGGAGACGACGCACAGCTATGGCACGATCGCTGAACTGGTCTATCTCAAAACCTAGTTCCGCCAGAGATTCCTCGTTGTCCAGCAGGATAGACATATCCTCTGAGGACATGTCGCAAATTATTGGGGAGAGAGTGAACTGCTCCATAGTATCTGCATGAGAGTTTTTGAGGCTATCAAAAAGTACACGTTCATGGGCGGCGTGCTTATCAATGAGGATAAGATCCTGGCCACGCTCCACGATAATGTATGTGTTAAGACATTCTCCAATTATAGTATAATCCTCACCGGAATTTTCGTATGAATTATTAACAAATCCATCATATTTTCCTTTATTTGTTTCAGGCATGGAGAGTTTTGTCTGATATGATGTGTAGTCTACCGTACTTATATCTTCGCCACTAAAGCCACCATCATTTTTTACATCGATAAATGACCGGTATGTACCCAAGGTGCGCTGGCCTCCGAAGGTATCCCGGCTACGGGGAACATAAATGCCCTGTCTGCCATATCCATACCCCGCGGAGTTGTCTTTAAGTTCACCGGAACTGGACGAAAATGCAGGGCGACTATATACAGCGCCGCTAATGGGCCCATCATGGGACAAGCCTTCGTTCTGGCCTTCATCAGACCTGTTACGCGCCTCATTTTCAAGGGCGTAGAGAACTGCCCCGTGTACAGCGCTAAACACAACGCCTTCATCGGAGAATTTTACTTCAGTCTTTGTGGGGTGTACGTTTACATCCACAGAACCGAAAGGTATTTCTATGTAGAGTATGCAAGCTGGGTACTTGCCTGTAAACAAGCAGTTAGCGTATGCCCTTTCCAAGGCAGCCTGCAACGTTTTAGATTTTATAAATCTGCCGTTTACGAAAAAGAACTGGCGTGTCCTGTTGCCACGGACAGCGCTGGGTGAAGACACATAGCCGGAGACCTTTACTTTTTCATTTTCGCCCGCAGCAGGTAAAAGCCCCTGGGCAAAATCACGGCCCAGGAGACTGTAAATACAAGATTCAATCCTGCCGTCGCCAGGCGTATGACACTCTTCTTTCTCATCCTTTATGTATTTTATTGATACCTCAGGATGGGAGAGAGCGGTCCTTATAACAACGGCTGAGACGGCGGAACCTTCTGCTCTGTCGTTTTTAATGAATTTAAGACGTGCTGGTGTGTTGTAGAAAAGGTCGCAGACGGTAAATGTAGTGCCGTCAGGACATCCTGTGGGCTCTTGACTTTCAACTTTGCCTGCGGTAACTTTTATTTTTGTACCGGCTTCAGCCTGGTTTTCCTTTGTTATAAGCTCTATTTTTGATACGGCGGAAATAGCAGCGAGAGCCTCACCTCTGAAGCCCAGAGTACCTATTGCCTCCAGGTCTGAGGCATCACGCAGCTTGCTTGTTGCGTGGCGCAAAAAAGCAACTGACGCATCATCAGGGGACATACCGATACCATTGTCTGTAACCCGGATATATGACATGCCGCCGTTTTTAATTTCAATAGTTATCTGCGTGGCGCCGGCGTCAATGGAGTTTTCCATAAGCTCCTTAACAACTGAGGCAGGTCGTTCTACCACCTCGCCAGCAGCGATAAGATCCGCAACAAAGGGTGACAGCTGCTTTATTTTAGCCAAAGCATATCCTCCTTACTCATCAAGATATACAACGGGCAGCTTCTTTACGTCCACAGGATTTACGTCCATAATGGCCCGATCGCCTACATTGCAGCTTATGTCCGTAACATCGGCAATAGTGTGCATCATACCCACATGGCCCACAATCCTTGCCTTGTGTCCGTTTATTCTTATAAATTTTCTCCTGTATCTGCCCAAAAGGAAGGAGAGAATAGTGCTGTGTTCGTCAAAACGCATAAGACCGTAGCCGTAATAGTAACCGACTGAGATAACAGCAAGTTTTGTAGGCTTACGGAGAACTGTTCCATCGCTGACCCTGTGGCCTTTTGGGAACCAGCCGACTTCCTCAAGACTGGCGGAAATATATCCCACTTTTTTAAGACCGGTAAAGGATGTGCCTGGTATTCTGCCGGCAAATGCTGTTCCGACTCTGACGGCGGTCATCTCATCACCAAATTTGTATTTGAAAAGGGCGGCGGAATCGAAACAGAATGTGGTGCCTATCTCAAGGCCCATTCCTAGAAGAGTATCAAGGACTTCCCTGAAAGTGTTGTACTGTGAGAGGGTAACACGTTTACTCTTTGCGGAATTTGAGAAGCTGGTAAATACGCCAATTATGGCAAGACCGGGCATATAGCGGTAGATTGACGCAATTTTGTCAGTCTCGCTGGGCATGAAGCCGTACCTGCCCAGGCCAGTGTCAATTTTTATCATGACTTCGCAGACTGTGTGCCGCTCCTCAGCGATACCGTTTATGGCCACAGCCGCGTCGTAAGAGCCAACTGTACATATAACTCCAAGATCAAGAAGCTCTGAAAGCTCCTCGCCGTCGGCGGTGCTGCGGGCCATCATGATGGTTTCGTCCACAAAACCGTGGCCACGGAGAAGTACTGCGTCTTTAGGATCGGATATTATAAAGTTGCGTATACCTTCGTCCCGAAGAATGTCCGCTGTTTCAATGAGACCAAGTCCGAAAGCGTCTCCGTTAAGATCGGCAAATATCTCCTGTGAGCCCGCCTTTTCTTTGACCGTTTTTACATTTGCCCTTATGGTTCGCTTGTTTATGACGAGATTTTTCACAGCGTTCGCCCCTTTTCGTTTCTTTTTGTATTAAATCATTATACATTATATAGATTGTAAATTCCATAAGAAAATGTTAAAATATTCATCAGATATATTTGATTGAGCCCGAACCTGAGAGCGTGGATTTTTTCATGGCAGGTTCTGTATTTGGAGGAAAACAGTGGCGTACAATAGAGTTGAAATTGCTGAAGAAGAGATAGAAAAGCAGAGAAAATACATGGCGGAAATAAGGGATATGTGGCATGCTATTGGAAGGGTGCCCCTTGCCTGTATTGACACTTATGGCTGTCAGCAAAATGAGGCCGACAGCGAAAAAATAAGGGGAATGCTCAGCCAGATGGGGTATGATTTTACCGATGACACCCATGAGGCGGATGTCATCGTCATGAACACCTGTGCGGTTCGAGAACATGCAGAGCAGCGTGTATTCGGCAATGTAGGCGCTCTGACACACACAAAGAGAGCGAAACCTGACCAGATAATCGTAATGTGCGGCTGCATGGTACAGCAGCCGACAGTTGCCGAGAGAATACGCCGATCTTTCCGTCATGTGGACATTGTGTTCGGGCCACATGTGCTGTACAGATTCCCGGAGTTTTTACATAAGGTTTTGACCGAAAAAGGGCGGCTTTTCTCTGTGGCAGAATCTGACGGCGCCGTGTTTGAAGGGCTGCCAACAAAAAGAGACGGAGGCACGAAAGCCTGGCTCTCTATAATGAACGGCTGCAATAATTTCTGCTCATACTGCATTGTTCCATACGTCCGCGGCAGGGAGAGGAGCAGAACGCCTGAAAATATTTTAAAAGACCTTAAAGATCTTATAGCCCAGGGTTGTAAGGATATAACTCTCCTTGGACAGAACGTAAACTCCTATGGCAAGGGTCTTGGTACGGGAATAGATTTTTCGGATCTTTTGAAAATGGCAAATGAAGTGCCTGGCGAGTTCATAATAAGATTTATGACCAGCCACCCGAAAGACGCCTCGGAAAAGCTTTTTAAAACAATGGCCCAGTGTGAAAAGGTGGCAAAACATATCCACTTGCCGTTCCAGTCTGGAAACAACAGGGTCCTGAAAGAGATGAACAGGCGTTACACCAGAGAGATGTACTTAGATCTTGTTAAAATGGCAAGAGAGTATATGCCTGATATTGTTATAACAAGCGATGTCATAGTGGGATTCCCGGGAGAGACTGATGAGGAGTTTGAGGACACTCTGTCGCTTATTGAAGAAGTTAAATTCGACGCGCTTTTTACTTTTATATATTCAAAAAGAACAGGCACGCCTGCTGCCGAGATGCCTGACCCGTTTACAAGGGAGCAGAAGCAGGCAAGATTTGAACGGCTTGTGGCTCTTCAAAACAGCATAAGCGCTGAAAACCACAGAGCCTATGTGGGCACCACCCAGACTGTGCTTGTCGACGGGAAGAGCGGGGACAGCGTTTATAACCTCACCTCCCGAACTAATGGAGGCCGTCTTGTACACCTTTCCGGTCCGGAAGAGCTGATAGGCAGCTTTACTGAGGCTGAGATAACAGACTGCAATACGTGGGCTCTGTTCGGTAAAGTAAAAAAGTGATATGCCAGGCATTTTAAGCCGGCTTGAAAAGGGGAGAGAAAATGGCAGAAGTTACTCCGATGATGAGGCAATACTTAAAAATCAAAGAAGAGCACCAGGATTGTATTTTGTTTTTCAGGCTTGGCGACTTTTATGAGATGTTCAATGATGATGCCCGCCTTGCCTCAAAAGAACTGGATTTGACTCTGACCACAAGGGATAGAAGTAAAGAAAACCCGGAGGAGAGGGTACCTATGTGCGGTGTACCCTACCACTCTTCTGAGGCGTATATTGCAAGGCTCATTTCAAAGGGCTATAAAGTAGCTATATGTGAGCAGACGGAGGACCCGGCTTTGGCCAAGGGCCTTGTGGACAGAGAGGTAATAAGAATAGTTACCCCAGGTATGGTTATAGATTCGTCTATGTTAGAAGAGGGCAAGTCGAACTATATATGCTCTGTTTTCAAAGATGGATTTGGAACTGCGGTGTGCTTTGCGGATATTTCTACTGGAGAAATAACGGCCACATCCTTTGGTGCCGATGAGGGCGACCATGTGTTAAACGAGCTCATAAGATTTTCTCCCGTGGAGGCTGTTTTAAACGACGGCGCCGCTGAAGACAAAAAAATCACAGAATTTTTGAAAGAGAAACTAAACTGCCTTGTGGACCGTGATAACGGAAGATTCGATTTCATGCAGGCGTCCATGAGGATATGTGAGCAGTTTAATACTCATAACCTGGACACACTGGGAATAGGAGATGACCATGCGGCAGTCTGCGCTGTGGGCGGTTTGCTCTCATACATACGAGATACACAAAAAACAGAGCTCCAGCATATAAATAATCTGGATTTTTATACTGAAGGCAGATATATGGAGCTTGATGTCCAGACGGTGAGAAATCTTGAGATTGTGTCTACTCTGCGGACAATGGAGAAAAAAGGCAGCCTGCTCTGGGTAATCGACAAGACCAAGACCCCTATGGGCAGCCGTATGATGCGTGCCTGGCTTTCAAGACCTCTTTTGAATGCGGCAGCCATAAAAAGACGGCAGAATGCCGTCCAGGCGCTTTTTACCGACAATGTAAGAAGAAATGAGATAATATCCTGTCTTAAAAATATTGGTGATATTGAGAGGCTTATAGGAAAAATCGTATACGGCACGGCAAACGGCAGAGACTTGGTATCAATTTCTGATTATATAGGTGAAATACCTAAGCTTTTGAGCCAGCTTTCCCAGGTGAAAACTCAGAGCCCGATGATTTGCGATATTCTTAATATGGATAAGCTGGAGGATTGTCGTCAGCTTATCGGCAAGTCGATATGCGATAATCCTCCTTTCTCAATAAGAGAGGGAAATATCATAAAAGACGGTTATGATAGCGAGGTAGACCGGCTGAGAGGACTTCTAACAGGAAGCACAAGAATGCTCTCTGATATTGAAATAAGAGAGCGGGAGAGAACAGGAAAGAAGCTGAAGGTCGGATACAACAGGGTATTCGGATATTACATAGAAGTGCCAAGGTCTATGTCGTCAGATATGCCGGCGGACTATGTGAGAAAGCAGACCCTTACAAACTGCGAGAGGTTTATTACACAGGAGCTAAAAGAACTTGAAAATGAACTTCTTACAGCGAAAGATAGGCTTGAAGATCTGGAGTTTAGAATTTTTTCCGATATACGTGAAAAGATAGCTTCTCAAGTTTCAAGAATACAGGATACCGCAGGAAAAATAGCTGAGC
Source organism: uncultured Oscillospiraceae bacterium (assembly GCA_944387845.1). Lineage (GTDB taxonomy): Bacteria > Bacillota > Clostridia > Oscillospirales > Oscillospiraceae > CALXGH01. The sequence continues at coordinate 4,757 of CALXGH010000025.1, read as the reverse complement.
TGGATGTTTTAAGCGCTCTGGCTGATGTAGCGGTGAGAAACAATTACTGTATGCCTGAGATAGACGTATCAGGTAGCCTTGAGATAAGAGATGGGCGCCATCCAGTGGTGGAGATTGCCCAGAAAAATGTGATGTTCGTACCAAACGATGTGGACCTTGACGATACGAACTGCGTGGCGGCCATAATAACTGGACCGAATATGGCGGGTAAATCCACATATATGCGGCAGACTGCCCTTATTGTACTCTTAGCACAGATGGGTAGTTTCGTTCCGGCAAGAAGCGCTCATATCGGTATTGTGGACAGAGTTTTCACAAGAATCGGTGCTTCTGATGACCTTTCGGCAGGGAAATCCACCTTTATGGTAGAGATGAGCGAAGTTTCGGAGATACTCAGGTCTGCAACTAAAAAAAGCCTTCTCATTCTCGATGAGATAGGCAGGGGAACTTCCACATATGATGGTATGAGTATAGCAAGGGCGGTACTTGAATACTGTGCGGATAAGAGTAAACTGGGTGCAAAGACTATGTTTGCCACCCATTACCACGAGCTGAGCGCGCTTGAAGGTCAGCTTCCAGGCGTGAAAAATTTCAATATCTCAGTAAAAAAACGGGGAGATGACATAATTTTCCTGAGAAAGATCGTATCCGGCGGCGCCGATGAGAGTTACGGTATAGAGGTTGCGAAGCTCGCCGGAGTACCGGAGAGCGTTATAAAGAGAGCAAAGAGCATTTTATCGTCCTTAGAAGCTGGGAGCGATGTGAAGCTATCCAGAAAGAGTGTTAAAAAAGACACGGATGATATGCAGATATCCATGCTGGACATGGGGGCGGGTGAGATAATAGAGACTTTGAAGAGCACAAATATTGACACCATCACACCCATTGAGGCTATGAATATTTTGTATGAACTTAAAAAGAAGGTTGGAAATTGACAAGAAAAGATTTTGAACTACCTATGAGCGGACCTGAGAAGGTTGCAGGCTGGATATATGTACCCATACACATCTTTGCGCTCCCTATTCTGCTGCCTTCGGCGGCGCTGATGCTGAATTCTGTGGGCATATCTCTGACGGACATACAGATAAATTTTATTTATTATCTGCTGGGCTTTTTATTTTCCGCCCTTATTATGGGGCGCTATCTCAAAAATACGTTTAATGACTTTGCAGATAGCGTTCTGCGTACACTTTTGAACGTGGTGGTATGCCTTGTTGTCTATTACTGCATCGCCTATGTTGTAAATTTTGTACTGGCGTTTTTCCTGCCTGACCTGATAAACCCCAATACTGGCGCTGTAATTGAAAACACAATGGAAAACTCCAAATCAATGTTTGCAGTTTCCGTACTTCTGGCGCCTATCACTGAGGAGGTGATTTTCAGGGGAGTAGTTTTCGGTACAGTAAGAAGAAAAAACAGGATCGCGGCTTTTGTAATATCCGCACTGATTTTCTCTGTGTACCATCTGTGGCAGTTTGCTGTCATCGGGTACAGCATAGGTACCCTTGTACTCTACGCAATACAGTATATACCCGCGTCCATAATGTTAGCCAAATGTATGGAGGACAGCGGAAACCTCTGGGGACCAATTTTTATGCATATGACGGTCAACTATTTGGCGCTGCTTGTTACGAAACTTATGTGAGGTGTTGAAACTATGATAGGAATAATCGGCTCAATGAAAATAGAGATCGACGGCATAATCGATCGGATGGAAGAAAAAGAGGAAACTGTCATCAGTGGTATCACATTTGCCAAAGGCCTTGTTTCAGGGGTGGAGACAGTAGTGGCTATATGTGGAACAGGAAAAGTATCCGCCAGCGTATGCACACAGACCATGATAATGAAGTATGCGCCGGACGTAATTATTAATACGGGAGTAGCAGGGTCTCTTTCAGAAAATTTGCATATCGGCGATATAGCAATAAGTGAGAGCATGGTACAGCACGATGTGGATATATCGGAGTTAGGATATGCACTGGGATATCTGTGTGAGCTTGAGCTTGTTTATTTGCCGGTAGACCCGAAGGCAAAGAAAATCATGGTAGAATGTGTTGAAAACGCAGGCGTAAATTATGAAATTGGTGTTATCGCTTCAGGCGACCAGTTTATAAGTGCGCAGGCCAAGAAAGATGCTATAAAATCAAACTTTAATGCCATTGCCTGTGAGATGGAGGGCGGGAGTATCGCCCAGACCTGTTATATGAACCAGACACCGTTTTGTATAATCCGAGCTATCAGCGATGAGGCAAACGGAGAGGCAAGCATAGATTATACGATTTTTGCATCCAAAGCGGCAAAAAATGCTATAAACATAACTTTGGAATTTATCAAAAAGTTTAACGCCGAAAACAGCGAACAGGAATAGAGATTGAAAAAATAAAAGATGACCGAAATTTTTTCGGTCATCTTTTTATTTTTTAAAATTTACTTTTTGCCGCCATGGATAGCTTTCATACGCTGGCTGTGATCCAAAATGCTCTTGCGAAGCCTGAGATTTTTCGGCGTAACTTCCAGCAGCTCGTCATCTGCCAGAAATTCAAGACACTGTTCAAGACTCATCTGTTTTGGCGGAACAAGGCGCAGAGCGTCATCAGAGCCGGAGGCTCGCATGTTTGTAAGCTGCTTTTTCTTACATACATTTACCGTGAGGTCATCGCTTTTCGGTGATACGCCTACTATCATACCGGCATATACAGGAACACCTGGGCCGATAAAGAGACTGCCGCGCTCCTGGGCGTTGAAAAGACCGTAGGTAACAGACTCACCGGATTCAAAAGCGATAAGAGAGCCTGTATTACGTCTTGAGAGATCTCCTTTGTATGGAGCATATGTCTCAAAAACGGAAGCCATTATACCCTCACCTTTAGTGTCGGTGAGAAATTCATTTCTGTATCCGAAAAGTCCTCTGGAGGGGATGAGGAACTCAACTCTCATTCTGTTTCCAACTGGAGTCATCTCAAGCATTTCCGCTTTTCTTGAACCAAGCTTTTCAATGACAGGCCCAACATAATCTGACGGAACATCGATTACAAGTCTCTCAATAGGCTCGCAACGCTGGCCGTCGATTGTCTGATACAGAACGCGGGGTGGCGATACCTGGAATTCGTATCCCTCTCTACGCATTGTTTCAATAAGAATGGAAAGAGACATCTCACCACGACCGGCGACGTTAAATGAGTCGGTGGAATTTTCCACATCACTTACCTTTAAGGAGACATCTTTAAGAGTTTCTCTGTAAAGACGTTCTTTTATCTGGCGGGATGTTACAAATTTACCCTCACGGCCAGCAAACGGGCTGTCATTAACAGAAAATGTCATTTCAAGTGTAGGAGCGGATATTTTTACGAAAGGCAATGGTTCTATTACCTCGCTGCATATCGTATCGCCGATTGTAACATCTCCAATACCACTCATTGCTATGATGTTGCCAGAACTTGCCTCTGTTACAGGCACTCTTGCAAGACCGTCAAATTCATAAAGAGATACGGCTTTTGCTTTTTTGTGTGGAGCGTCTGGATCATGGTAATTACAGAGGAAAATCTCCTGATTCTGACGTACTATACCGCGCTCGATACGCCCAATGGCGATCCTGCCTACAAATTCATTATAGTCAATTGAAGACACCAGCATCTGGAAAGGTCCGTCATCGTTTACTTCCGGGGCCGGAATATAGTTGATGATAGTCTCAAAAAGGGGCTTCAGGTCAGTGCCAGGAACTTCAGGGGAGTGGGAAGCTGTACCCTGTCTGCCAGAGCAGAAAAGCATAGGTGAGTCAAGCTGTTCATCTGTGGCGTCAAGATCCATGAGAAGCTCAAGACACTCATCCACTACCTCATATACACGCTGGTCTGGTCTGTCGATTTTGTTTATTACTACAATAACCTTGTGGCCAAGCTCCAGAGCTTTGCTCAGTACAAAACGGGTCTGAGGCATGGGGCCTTCTGCTGCGTCAACAAGCAGAATAACTCCGTTTACCATTTTGAGTATTCGTTCAACTTCGCCGCCGAAATCCGCATGGCCCGGTGTGTCTACTATGTTGATTTTAGTGTCCCCATAAGTTACGGCTGTGTTTTTAGCCATGATCGTAATTCCACGCTCGCGCTCAAGGTCATTTGAGTCCATTACCCTCTCTACGACTTCCTGGTTCTCTCTGTAAACGCCGCTCTGCTTTAGCATCTCGTCTACTAGAGTTGTTTTGCCGTGATCGACGTGGGCAATAATTGCAATGTTTCTTATGTTTTTCATATAATTAACGCTCCCAGTACTGTTGTTTTAGATGGTGCATCGATTTTGCTAACTACTAATAATACATTTATTAAAAGAAAAAAACAAGAGGGGCTGGCTATATTTTTTGAAGAATTATGCCAATAAATGCCCTCTCCGCAGGAAATTACGCACAGATGGATGAAAGGGCAGAGTGTTGCTTTTTGTTCACAAAAATGTTATAATTTAAACATATCAATATCTTATGGGGGGAAAACAATGAAAAAATTTGGATTCGGGCTTATGAGGCTCCCAAAAAACGACGGCGTTATCGATGTCGAACAGGTAAAAAAGATGGCTGATGAATTCATTGCCAGAGGATTTACTTATTTTGATACCGCCTATACCTATGAGGGATCTGAAGTAGCGTTCCGTGAAGCTGTTGCCAAGCGTTATCCGAGAGATGCATATACCATTGCGGACAAACTTCCGGGCCAGCTCCTTAAAAGCGCCGATGAAGCAGAGAAGTTTTTCAATGAGTCTTTAGAGCG
>CALXGH010000024.1 GCA_944387845.1 uncultured Oscillospiraceae bacterium | reverse complement strand
TTTCGTTCTTGCCTCTTTTACCCGTGAGCCGATTATGTTTAATTTCTCAGAATTGAGTATTCGTTTCATGTTTATCTACTTCTCAATTTCAATTTTACCGTTTTCTTGTTCATATTCCCTCCAAAAGCAGGGCACCATTACTTCTTGTCTATCTGGATTTCACCGTGCTTTTCCTCGTATTTTTCAATTGCTTCCCGTATCAGGACAAGAATTTCGCTGTTGGCACTGCGACCTTCATAATCTGCAACAACATGAAGTTTGTTCAACATCTTATCGTCGATTCTAATAGATAAACTTTTAATAGCCATAATAAAACCTCTAAACATATTTAATATATGTTTATCCTATATCTATTATGTGCTAAAATGAGCAATATAAACACAAAACACATCTAAAATATATCTAAAGGAGACGGGTTATGAAAGTTGCGGTCATCGGCTCAAGAAATTTAACGGTAGAAGATTTGGGGAAATATCTGCCCGAAGGAACCACGGAGATCGTGTCCGGCGGGGCGAAGGGCGTGGACACATGCGCAAGAGAGTATGCTCTTGCAAAGGGGCTAAAGCTCACCGAGTTTCTGCCGGAATATAACTGCTACGGGAGAAGCGCGCCCCTCAAGCGGAATTTACAGATCATCGACTACGCCGACTGCATACTGGCGTTTTGGGACGGGAAGTCCAGAGGGACGAAATTTGTCATCGAGCACTGCAAGGCGCAGGGCAAGCCCGTCCGTGTCTTTTTGAAAAAGTAAAGCAGATTCGAACTAACAAATGTTTGCAAACGACCAAATCCCACAGTGAAAAGAACTGCACCGGCTGGACGTTTTTTTAGAATGGCCAGGGAGCTTTTGCAGCACCGGCTGGGGGCGTTTTAGGCCGGCGGGCGCGTTGTTCAGAGCGTCAGGGAGTTTTCCGGGGCGGTGGGGTGCGTTTCCGGGCCGGCTGGGTGAGCTTTAGGCCGGCGGGGAAGGGCCGGCATAAAATAACGAAGAAAAAATTCCCACGGCTATTGACAAAAGAGATGGGCGGGTATATTATTCATTTGAACAGTTGTTCAAATGAAGGGAGAATGCTTATGGACTATGTACCCCAGTGCGAGTTCCGACATGTGCATGAGGATATTGTCTCCAAGGTGAAAAGCGAAATGCCCGCCGAGGAGATGCTCTATGACCTTGCGGAGCTATTTAAGGTCTTCGGGGACAGTACGAGAATAAAAATACTCTACTGCCTTTTCGAATCTGAGATGTGCGTGTGCGATATAGCACAGCTTCTCAATATGACCACATCCGCTATTTCTCATCAGCTAAGGGTCCTTAAACAGTCCCAGCTGGTAAAATTCAGAAGAGAAGGGAAAACGATTTTCTACTCACTGGCAGACGACCATGTGAGAACAATAATCTTCCAGGGAACAGAACATATTTATGAGTGAGGTAAGATGTTATGAAAAAATCCTATGTATTCAAAATCGACTGTGCTAACTGTGCCGCAAAAGTTGAAAACGCCATACGTCAGATCGAGGGCGTAATAAGCGCCAAAGCCAGCTTTATGGCTGAAAAACTTGTGCTTGAAGCTGAGGACGATAAGTTTGACGCTGTATTTGAAGAAGTGATTAAAACGGCCAAGAAGATCGAGCCGGACTGTGAGATAAGGGCAAAGGGAAAATAAAGAGGATAGTAAAATGAATAAGTCTCAGAAGCAGCAGCTTTATAAAATCATTTTAACTGCCGTCATTTTTGCGGTATCTGTATTTTTATCGGAAAAATTCCAGTACATATATCTTCTGCCATACCTTGTAATATCATTTCATGTTTTGAAAAAGGCCGGCAGGAATATACTCAAAGGCCAGGTTTTTGACGAAAATTTCCTTATGGCTATCGCCTCTCTGGGCGCCATCGCAATAGGTGAGTACTCCGAGGCTGTGGGCGTAATGCTCTTTTACGCCGTTGGCGAGCTGTTTGAAGATATCGCCGTCCACAGAAGCCGCGGCTCCATTAAGGGACTTATGGAGATACGGCCTGACACCGCAAATATCGAGCGGGACGGCCAGGTTATAGAAGTTGACCCGGACGAGGTATCGGTGGGGGATATACTTGTTGTAAAGCCCGGTGAGAAGGTGCCAGTTGACGGTACTGTTATATCTGGCACAACAAACCTTGACACCATGGCCCTTACAGGCGAGTCCGTACCACGGTTCGTATCTGAGGGCGACGGCGTTATTTCCGGATTTGTAGCCATCGACGGCCTTATAAAAATAAGGGCCGAGAAGGAGTATGACGACTCAACGGTATCGAAGATACTTGAGCTTGTGGAGGATTCCTCCTTAAACAAGTCAAAGTCTGAGGATTTTATAACAAAATTTGCAAGATGGTACACACCTATCGTAGTCTGCTCAGCGGCTATTATTGCCATTATGCCTTTGTTTTTACAGGGTGAGAGCTTTGCAGACTGGATAAAAAGAGCGCTGATGTTCCTTGTAGTGTCATGTCCATGCGCCCTTGTTGTCTCCATACCCCTTACATATTTCGGCGGTATCGGCGGGGCTTCCAAGCGTGGCATACTCATAAAAGGCGCAAACTACCTTGAGGCATTGTCTCAGGCCAAGATCGCTGTTTTTGACAAGACAGGAACACGTACAAAAGGACAGTTTGAGATAATTAAAACTGTGCCGGAGGGCTGCTCTGAAGATGAGCTTGTAGAGCTTGCGGCCATTGCAGAGAGCTTTTCAAATCACCCTATGTCTCTTGCCATAAGAAAGGGCAGGGGAAATGGCCAAAGCGGTCAGATCATCTCCCAGGAAGAGATCGCCGGAAAGGGCATAATCGCTGAGACTGCCAAAGGTACCATTGCCGCCGGAAACAAAAAGCTCATGGAGGATTTGGGCATTAACAGCGTACCGGGTGAAAAGGCTGCGACAGCTGTATATGTGGCGGTGGATGGAGCATATAAAGGCGCCATATTCCTTGCCGACGCCATAAAGCCCAATGCGAAAAAGGCCATATCTGACCTGAAGAGCGCCGGCATAGAGGAGACTGTCATGCTAACAGGGGACAGCGACGATGTCGCCCAGTTTGTAGCTGAGCAGACCGGTATCGACGATGTTCGCAGCAGGCTTCTGCCACAGGAGAAGGTATCCTGCCTTGAGGAGATACTTAAAAAGAGACCAGAGGACAAAAAGGTCGTCTACACCGGCGACGGTATAAACGACGCCCCGGTTATTATGAGAGCGGATATAGGCGTTGCCATGGGCGCTTTGGGTTCTGATGCAGCTCTGGAGGCGGCGGATATCGTTTTGATGAACGACGATATATCCGGCCTTGCTACGGCAATCAGCCTTTCAAGAAAGACAAGAAGAATCGTTACGGAAAACATTGTCATGGCCCTTGGGGTTAAGTTCGGAGTGCTGATACTCAGTGCACTGGGTCTTATATCCAGTATGTGGTACGCAGTGTTTGCCGACGTGGGTGTTCTAATCCTGGCGGTACTAAACGCCATAAGAATGTTAAAATCATAAGATATATAAAAAAGCGGTAACCGAAAGGTTACCGCTTTTCTTTTTAATATAATGTTTCCGGGCGGAGTCTGCCGCCCTTTTTGTATGCCGAAGCTGGGCTGATAGGGTGCCGCCGCAGACTGGCATTTTCCGCACTGCAACGTGCCGCTGTGGGTATTATACCGTGTTGCCGCTGCACCGCCGCAGCGCAGATGATATTTTGCCCAGGCTCAGAATTGCGCATCGCCGATGGCAGTAGGCCATTACTGCTTATAGCAGTCAATAAAGCTGATGTTAATATCCACATTTGTGGCCACACCGTCAACAGTGCCGGCGTTTGTGTACTGCCAGATTGAGAAGCCATAGTAGAAGTCAGGATGGCTGCTGTACTGGGCAAGCCAGAACTGGTGCTGGCTTATCTCATCTATATCGTAGATAAGATAGCCCTGGGAGGGGTTAAAGTACACCGTGGCGTCATAGCCTGCGTCGGCTATTTTCTGGCAAAAGGCGTTTGCAAAAGAGGATACGTCAAAATCCTCATAGTTATATGTCCTTGCCGACTCCACGCCGATTATATGCTCCCAGTCAAAAATGACTGGGTAGGTGATGTTGTAGTCTTTGATAAGGTCAAGGACGAACTGTGCCTCTTCCTGGGCTTCCCCAGGTGTTATTGCCTGAGAGAAGAAATAGACTCCAACTTCAAGACCGTTTTCCAGGGCACCTTTTACGTTTGCCTCAAAATACTCGTCGGCGTTTATCTGACCCTCCGCGCCATAGCCACGGTAACCTGCCCTGATTATGGCAAAGTCAATACCGTCGGCGGCCACTTTGGCCCAGTCAATTTCACCCTGGTGGGACGACACGTCAATGCCGTATTTGGCGTCCGGGTCGTTATAATATATCCTGCCGTTTTCGGAATAGAAAAGCTCAGGGTCAAGTTCGTTTTTAGAGGCATTTTCAGAGATAGGTATCTCCGTGCCGTTATAGTACATTGTAGGGCCTTTTTCCTCCTGCTGCGGCTGCTGCGGGGAGAAGAAGATATTATAGAGCGCTGCGGCACCAAAAAAGCCGGCGACTACAACACATAAGCATAGAGCCGCTATAAGTATGATTTTAAATGGATTTTTCTTTTTTCTTTTGTATGCCATGAATTTTAATCCTTTCTCCATGCGGAGGGGGTAAAGAGTATGATTATCGGATAGATCTCAAGACGGCCGATGAGCATGCTAAATGACAGCACGATTTTACTGAGCCCTGAGAGAGCGGAAAAGTTTTCCGCCGGGCCCACGGCGCCGAAGCCTGGACCTACGTTGTTTATACATGTCATGACGGCGGAGAAATTGGTACGGAAGTCAAAGCCGTCAAGTGAGACGAGAAGCAGAGCCGAGAAAACGATGACAGTGTAGATGAAGAAGAAGCGAAGTACGCTGTTTACCGTTTTCTCCTGCAGGACCTTTCCGTCGTATCTTACCACGTTCACTGCCCTGGGGTGTATGTACTGGGCAACCTCCTGGCGCAGAGTCTTAAACAAAATTACAAGCCTTGCTGATTTTACACCGCCGCCTGTGGAGCCGGCGCAGGCGCCGCAGAGCATTAAAATGATTATAACCACCTCGCACAGAGCGGGCCAGTTGTTATAATCGATGTTTGAAAATCCCGTTGTGGAGACAACTGACGCTACTGTGAAAAGAGCGTAGCGGAATGCGTCTGCAAGGCCGTAGATATTTGTTATCTTTATGGTGATGACAAGTATGGCGGCAAAAACAAGGCCAAGGAAAAAGTGGAGTTCCTCGCTTTTAAGTGCCTGCTTTACTTTGCCGGTGAGCATGAGAAAATACAGCGCAAAGTTGATTGAGAACAGGAACATGAATATGGAGATTATATACTCCGCAGCGATGTTATAATATCCTGCAATGCTCAGATTCTTTACCGCGAAGCCGCCTGTGCCAGCAGTGGCAACAGATATATTCAAAGCGTCATAAAGGCCGATGCCAGACAGAAGAAGGCAGAGGACCATTATTAGGGTCAGGGCAATATACATGCCGTATAGTATCTTCGATGTGTCCGACAGTTTTGGAACCAGCTTGTCGCTGGTGGGGCCGGGGATCTCCGCCTTTAAAAGGTGGTGGGATTTGTCCTTGGCCGTAGGTAAAATGGCGTTTACAAGGACGAGAACTCCCATACCGCCGATAAAATGGGTAAAGCTTCGCCACCAGAGCATTCCCTTTGACAGAGGCTCTATATCCGATAGGACAGTGGAGCCGGTTGTGGTAAAGCCGGACACGGCCTCAAAAAAGCAGTTTATATAGTTTCCAAAGTGGCCGTCAAAGAGAAATGGCAGCGCTCCGAAAGCCGAGAGCACGAGCCATGTAAGGCCAACTGTGATAAAGCCGCCTTTGACGGAGTATTTGTCTTTGGAACGTTTTCCAATTTTGTAAAGGGGCAGGCCCAGAAGAAGCAGTATCCCAATGGAGTACAGGAAAGGACGCAGGTCCTCACCGTATATTATGGACATGAGAAGCCCAGTGGACATGCAGGCCGCCTCAAGTATCATAATCGAGCCGGCTGTTTTACCGGCGATCTGAAAGCTCATATTCTCGCTCCTCCGTACCGGTTTTATCAGTCGTCGTAAATATCGTTTATATCCAGAATCTGGTGGCCTTTTGAGACAACGATAATGTTGTCGCCAGCCTTTAAGCAGTCCATGCCCTCAGGGATTATGGGCACGCCGTTTCTTATAATAAGGGCAAGGAGAACCCCGGGCCTCATGCGTATGTCTTTAAGGGGAGTGCCCAGATGTTTGGTACTGCGGCTGACCACGAATTCCATGGCCTCCGCCTCGCCATCTGCGATTTTGTAGAGAGAGAGCATCTGGCTGCCGTGGGAGTTGAGCATGCCGCGTACGGTCCTTATAATACCGTAGGCTGTTATCAGCTTGGGACTGACTATACTGTCAATTTCAAGTGAGTCAACAATACGCAGGTAGTTCTGCCTGTTTACCTTGGCGATTGCGTTTTTCGCACCCTGCTGCTTGGCGTAGAGGGCGGCGATGATATTGTCCTCATCACGGCCTGTGAGGGACAAGAAGCAGTCGTATTTTGAGACGTTTTCCAAATCCAGAAGGTTTTGGTCAGTACCGTCGCCGGATATGATTATGGCGCTTGGCAGCATTTCTGTGAGGGACACGCAGGTATCGTAATTCTGCTCGATTATTTTTACATCTGTCCCGGCCTTTATAAGCTGCTTTGAGAGGTATGTAGCTACCCTGCCGCCGCCGATAATAAATACATTTTTCACCTTGCGGGTGTTTCGCCCGATTTTTGCAAAGAATTTGGAGATATTTTCCGTGGCGCCGATCATATAAACCTTGTCGCCGCTGTGGATAACGGTTGAGCCGTTTGGAATGGAGGTTATTCCTTTGTGCTCAACGGCGCAGAAAAGGACAGGCTCATTTGTCAGCCGCTCGCCTACGGCGCCCAGACTTCTTTCTGTGAAAAAGTCGTCATCGTGGGCACGGAAACCCACAAGCTCTATACGGCCATGATAAAATGTCTCCACGTCCGCTGCGTCGGGAAAACGCATGAGCCGGGAAATGGAGGCCGCGGTGGCCGACTCCGGGTTTATGGCAAGGTCAATCTTAAGTTCGTGTGTGAGAAGGTCAATCTCGTCAGTGTAGTCGAAGTCTCTTATCCTGGCTATGGTGTATTTGGCGCCAAGGCTTTTCGCCGTCAGACAGGCAATCATATTAACTTCGTCCCGGCTTGTAGTGGCGATGAAGATATCAGTCTTTTCAACTCCGGCTTCCTTCAAGACAGCCACGCTGGCACCGTTGCCTTTTATGCAGAGAACATCAAGCTCCTCGTTTATTTTCTCAATAACAGAAGCCTTTGCCTCCACAACGGTGATGTCGTGCTTTTCATTTGCCAGATTTTCCGCAATGGTGTATCCCACCTTGCCGCCGCCTACAATGGTAATTCTCATAAAAAACTTCTCCGGTGTAAATAGATTTCCTTCTCAAATGCATAATTTTCCGTTATAGGAATTAATATAGACTATTATATAATAATTCAAAATTAAAGTCCATATAAAAGGGGTATTTTGTTTAGTATAATAGAAATATGCCGATTAAAGGTGGTTTTTGGCACCGGAAATTTTTTCGTAGTATTTATCCGAGAGAGCGTAGACGGAGCCAAAGTCCACATAGGGGTTATATGCCTTTTCAAGCTGGTCATGGAGAGATTTTGCCATTTCAAGCTCAGCTTTTGCCGACTCTAAAATAAGCGTAGCGGGTTTTTTCAGGGCCTTTTTCAGGACTTTAATTTCTTTTACACGTGCTCTGTCCACAAGTGTGTCCAGGTTTACGTTGTGGCCGGATACCTGTGTTTTACCGGCAAGGGCGGATTTGGAGATGAAGATGAGGCTGGCGTCTGGCAGGGCGATATGGTCTATTTTCTCCGGCATGAGGGGGTTCAGATATGACAGGGAGAAAACACCCTCCTCCTGGGCGATGTCTTTTACCATGGCGCAGAAGAGACTGTCAAGGCCGCAGGAGCTGGAGAGGATTACCGCTCTGTCATAGCTTTGAAGCTGGTCTGAGAGTTCTACATAGCCCTTGAATGTAAAGGCGGAGATGAACCGGCAGCGGCCCTTAACATTTTCTTTTTTCTCTGTGGGCAGCACGCCGTATTTTCTCATCATCGTCTTTGCCTTTTTCCTTATAGCCGGGATGTGGTCTGAGACCTGATACTCTCCAGCCAGAGCCAGGCTTTTAAACCGGGCAAGGTGTTCGTAAGCGTTTTTGTAATGACCCTTGTAGTTTTTAAAGAGATCTGTTACTTCAGACTTCACCGCCTGGACCTTGGCGAAATCGTAAGAGCCACTGAGGTCTATGTATGTATCGGAAACAGCGGGGAAGGCAGGCTCGATAACATGGGGAGATGTGCCATCCACCACAGCTGCCTTCAAAGAGGGGATATATATGGCGTCCAGGCTGTCCGGGTCTCCGGAGCAGTATACATATTCTACCTTTCTGCCGGCCTCCTCAGCCTTTGCAGCTATATTTTTCATAAAGCTGGATTTTCCACTGCCCGGGCCGCTTTTTATGATATAAAGCCTGTCGCCGGATTTAGGGTCTGTGAGACTGTCATAGACGGAGTAAAATCCATTTACTGTATTCCCGCCGAGAAAATACTCGGTTCTGTTTTGTTTTGCCATAATTTACGCTCCTTTTATGATTTTGCAGTTATCTGCTAACCCATTAATATGTTGGCGGCGGTGGCTTTGATATAAAATACGGAAAAATATTATAGATATTTTCATATCAGACTACATAAGCGGAGAAATCCCTGCATAGATTTAATTAAAGCTAAACCTAAGGCAGGGGTGGTATATTTGCGTGAAAACATAGAAAAATGTGTTTGTGAAATAGCCGAGTATATTATTGAAAACAAAGCAACAGTGAGGGCGGCGGCAAAGGAGTTTGGTATATCCAAAAGCACCGTACATATGGTTGTAATAAAAGAGAACGGTCTGTAAAATCATAGAAATAGAACATTGCACGGCAAACGGCAACACCCTTTTGGAAAGGGATCTGCCCTTTGCTTTTTGATGGAAATTCCGTCCCGCTGAGAATACGCTTGTGGTGAAAAACAATGCGGACATTGTATCATTCAGCGTTATCGTGGCAGGAAAAAGGAAAGCAAAATATGGGGACGTGAAACGATTTCGGTCGAAGAGATAACAGGAGGACTATTTT
>CALXGH010000023.1 GCA_944387845.1 uncultured Oscillospiraceae bacterium | reverse complement strand
GGGAGTCTTATCGGTAAATGCCACGGTCCAGTGTCAAAGCTTCTCTGTGCTATACTCGTGGACGAAAAAAATCATATGAAGAAACTTCAGACTATGCATTTTATTCTGACAGGAGATACATATGCCCCAGAAAAGTCCCAGAAAGGATACACTTCGTTTCTTGAGGCTCTAAGAGGGCAGTATAACGGTGAGGTGGAGGGTTCAGCTCAGTATAAAAAAGCCTGGAACAGCACAAAAAATGACAGGCTGAGAGAACTCTATGCCGATTTCTCCACAGATGAATTTAAACATAGCCGCATAATCGAAGAGATTATCGCCGGACTTATGTGTTAGTTAAGAAAATCTGAGTTGAAGGTCAGAGGAAGAAGCTCTGACAGACGGTAACTTACATATCGACCATCGGAACGGACGCATAGAATTTCAATATCTGGAGCGAATTCCGATAGGACCTGCCTGCAGGTACCACAGGGAACACAGTAGTCCCTACTGTCGGCGTAAACAGCGATCCTTCTGAAGTTGCGGTGGCCGGCGCTTATTGCTTTACATACGGCCCCGCGCTCTGCGCATATTGTACAGCCCAGCGCCGCATTTTCAACATTGCAGCCGGTATATACAGAGCCGTCGCTACATTCAATTGCGGCGCCGACGCTAAAGCGCGAATAGGGCGCATATGCGTTTACAGAAGCCTCTTTTGCGTAATCGATAAGCTGTCTGTCAGTCATATCTTTTATCCTCCCGGTTCTTTCATTTCTTCTAGAAAATGCTGGATATATTTGGAGACAGATTCTCTATCTGATTCCTATGTGTCATGACAGCATAGGTCTTATAGCCTATTGGAATGATAGGTGAGTTATCTGCGATTGTTTTACACAAATCCTCCGCAGCTTCCAGCTTAGATTCTCTGTCAGGTGCGGCAAGAAAATCATAGACCAGATTGGAATAAACTGTCAAGATAAGGTCTCCATAGTTTAAAGTTCCGTCCGTTTCAAGAAGTGGAGCAAAATTGTAATCAGTGCCGATGCCCACTTCTGCGTAATACATATCAAAGTCGCCGTTGGTCAGAGCAAGGAGATATTCCGACCAGGAGAGTATGTTCAGCTTTATATCAAACCCAAGACTACGAAGGGATTCAGTGATATATTCCGCCGCGGCAACCTTATAAGGACTTTCCTTATTAACAATGAACTCCAAAGAGAAACTCCTGTAACTATCTCCTGATGGATACTCAAGAAGACCATCGCCATTATAATCTTTTATCTTGGCCTCCTCCAGCAATTCTTTGGCTTTTTCCAGATTATAGCCACGACCTTTTTCCCATGCAGTATCATAATATCCGCAGAGCTGTGAATTGAGTATAAGGGGAGAGGCATGAATGCTGCCATCCATAATACTGCTGGCTATATAGTCCCTGTCGATACAAAGACTTATGGCAGTACGAAGAGCTGCATTAGAAGTTATAGACGAGTTAAAGTTGAAACTTATATACTGTAATACTGTGGAATTATAATAATATGTGTCATAATCAATGTTTACATATTTAAATATCTTTTCAGCGGGGTCGATGCTGATTATATCGATATCTCCATTTTCAAAAGCTTCCGTAAAATCAATCGTTGTGATATCCACAAGCCGGATA
The DNA here is from genome assembly GCA_944387845.1 of uncultured Oscillospiraceae bacterium. Lineage (GTDB taxonomy): Bacteria > Bacillota > Clostridia > Oscillospirales > Oscillospiraceae > CALXGH01. Next base: position 11,343 of record CALXGH010000023.1, on the reverse strand, counting down.
GAGTCAGTGAAAGTTTTGGACTCGTCTCTATAATGGCTATTAGGGAGCAAAGTATCACCGGAAAGGTAATAGGGGCCAGTACCGGTGGGAGCCTTAGCGGATGCTGTACCGTTTTTCATTACCTTTATATTGAGAAGGGAAGGAAAGCTGTAATTGGCGTAATGCAGCGTTACATCGAAGGTTGTAGATGAAGTAGCTGATATGCCTTTTATACACGAGAATCTGCGAACATAATTGGTGCTGCTTTTTGCCTGAGTTATGCTGTATACAGCATCTTCAGCGGTAAATGCACTGCCGTCGCTGAATTTAACATCAGATCTTATGGTAAACGTGTATTTGATGCCATCCTCAGTTGTATAACTCTCACAAAGAAGAGGAACTGGATTTAAATCGTCATCAAGATCGAAAAGACACTCGAACATCAGGTCAGCCACAGCCAGGTTGTACAGATTAGTACATGTTGCCGGGTTGAAAGTGCTCTCTGTATCATATGGCATTTCAATAGTACCATTTTTGTTGGTATTGGTCGCAATTTTGTCAGAATTGGACAAAGTACCAGAATCATCGCCTTCGTCCTCTGATCCACAGCCTGCAATACATGTTGCAATGCTGACAGCGAGAAGCAAAGCTATTGTCTTTTTAAACAGTGATGATTTCAATTTTCTATCCTCTCAACATGATTATGCATGCCTGGCAGCCGCGATTACCTTTAGTGTATCTGTGGGACCAGTATTTCTCGTGGCTGCACATTGTACATTCGTCTGAAATATCTATATTATCTTTGCGGACACCGGCTTTTTCAAGAAGCGCGGCGTTCACTCCTTTTATATCAACGAAAAACTTATCGCCTTTTTTTTCAATAAGCTTTTCACCGTCAGCACCAAGCGCTACAATTACCGCGTCCGGCACGTCTTTGTCTGTTTCAAAACAGCATTTACTTATGCCGGGGCCTATGGCGCACCTTATATTTTCAGGTTTGCTTCCGTAAAGAGCGCACATTTTATTGACGGTTTTTCCGGCTATATCGTTTACTGAGCCACGCCAGCCGGCGTGAACGGCGGCAATAGCACCCGCAACAGGATCGTGGAAAAGAATTGGTATACAGTCAGCTGTATATGCGATAAGAGGTAGACCAGGAACATTTGTCATTAGGCCGTCCCGCTCACGATCTGTCTTTTCAAAGATGCCTCTTGAGTCCTTTTCGGTAACGTGGTCTATAATGTCGCTGTGGACCTGGTTGGTATATACAAGTTTTTCAAGTGGAATGCCAAGAGCACCGCATAGTATCTCATAATTTTTCTGTATGTTTTCCCTTGTATCTAAACTTTTGACGCTGAGATTAAGAGAAGAATAGATGCCGTCGCTAACGCCTCCATACCTTGTGGTGAAGGCATGGACTGTATCTATTTTTGATGACGTCAAGTAAACCAGGGAATTTTTACTGTTCTGGGAAAAACTCATGAGCAGAGACCTCTTACGCGTTTCTACCGCAGCAGTTTTTGTATTTTTTACCGCTGCCACATGGACAAGGCTCATTTCTACCAATCTTTTTTCCAACCTTAACAGGAGTGCGGTTTTTAGGCTTGCTTTCCTTAACTGCAGGGCCTGCACTGAGGTTCTTAGAAACACTGCGTCGTTCCAGAGAGTTGTCGAGTTTGATACGAACTGTGAATATTCTACGGACAACCTCTTCTCTGATGCCACTAACCATAGCCTCGAATACCTCGAAACCTTCGCGTTTGTACGCATCAACAGGCTTAACCTGGCCGTATGCTCTCAGACCGATACCCTGACGAAGTTCCTGCATGGCGTCTATATGATCCATCCAGTACTCGTCAACTACACGGAGAAGGATTACCCGCTCCAGTTCACGCATAAGCGGAGTATTGGTATCTTTTATTATACCAAAATCTTTCTCACGCTTGTGATATACCTCCATGGCAATATCAAAAAGCCTATCGGAAAGAGTCTCAGCAGTAAAACTACCCAGATCACTGAGAAGAGCGTTGTAGTCGTTTTGTGATAAAAACAGCTGTTTAAAGGTAGAGACAGCCTCATCAAGGTCGCCGGCATTTTCAAGATGACCTTTCTGTGCGAAAGCGGAGTTTACTGATTTTTCAATGACCTCACGGACCATGGAGGCGATACTCTCCTGAAGATTTTCGCCGTTTAATACCTTCATTCTCTGGCCATATATGATCTCTCTCTGCTGATTCATTACATCGTCGTATTCAAGAACGGTTTTTCTCACAGAGAAGTTACGGCTTTCAACTTTTTTCTGCGCTGATTCAATTGCGTTGGAGAGAAGCTTCTGGTCAATAGGAGTATCCTCGTCAATGCCGAGAGTATCCATCATACCCATGACTCTGTCAGAGCCGAAAAGACGCATAAGATCGTCTGTCATGGCGATGACAAATCTTGTTTCACCGGGGTCTCCCTGACGACCAGCTCTGCCTCGAAGCTGATTATCTATACGCCTTGACTCATGGCGTTCAGTGCCAAGGATAAACAGTCCGCCTGCAGCTCTGACTTTTTCGGCTTCAACGGATGTTACCTCTTTGTGCTTTGCAAGCCTTTCGGCAAACATTTTTCTTGCTTCAAGTATCTCCTCATTGTCAGTATCGGCAAATCCTGTTGCTTCGGAGATTATCTCCTCGGGGATGCCGGCCTTGCGCATATCGCTCATTGCCAGATATTCAGCGTTACCACCGAGCATGATATCCGTACCACGGCCTGCCATATTGGTAGAAATGGTAACGGCCCCCAACTTGCCAGCCTGAGCTATAATTTCAGCTTCTTTCTCATGGTGCTTTGCGTTGAGCACATTGTGCTTTATGCCAATCTTCTTGAGAAGGGAGGACAGGTATTCGCTCTTTTCAATGGATATAGTGCCTACAAGTATTGGCTGTCCTTTTTCATGGCAGGCTTTTATCTGCTCGATAATTGCCCGATTCTTTCCGTTTTCGTTTTTGTATACCGCATCAGGATAATCTATACGGGCAAGAGGCTTATTTGTAGGTACCTCGATTATATCCAGGTTATATATAGTGGCAAATTCCTCTTCCTCGGTGAGAGCTGTACCGGTCATACCAGCCAGCTTGTTGTAGAGTCTGAAGTAGTTCTGGAATGTTATGGTGGCAAGTGTCTTGCTTTCGGCTGCTATGTGTATGCCTTCCTTGGCTTCGATAGCCTGATGGAGACCTTCAGAATAGCGTCTGCCGTACATAAGACGGCCGGTAAACTCGTCAACGATAACAACGTCCCCGTCTTTTACCACATAGTCTACATCGCGCTTCATAATGCCGTAGGCTTTCAGAGCCTGGTTAATGTGGTGGGTGAGGGTAGAGTTTTCGAGGTCTGCGTAGTTTTCAAGTCCAAAAGCGGCTTCGGCCTTGGCTATACCTCTTGCTGTAAGGGTCGCAGTTTTGGATTTTTCATCTACAATATAGTCGGCGTCGATATCGTCGTCCTCTTCCTGTTTATCATCAACGGTAGCATATACCTTTTTCTTGAGCCTTTTTACAAAGGCATCCGCCTGGCGGTAGAGGTCTGAAGACTCTGTTCCGGTGCCGGATATGATAAGAGGGGTCCTGGCTTCGTCTATGAGAATGGAGTCGACCTCGTCCACAATGGCGTATACGTGGCCACGCTGAACCATCATATTTTTATATATAGCCATATTGTCCCTAAGATAGTCAAAACCCATCTCATTATTGGTACCATATGTGATATCAGCGGCGTAAGCCTCTTTACGCTGTTCATTATTTAGACCGTGGACAATAAGACCTACCTTTAGGCCTAAAAACCTGTAAACTTTACCCATCCACTCACTGTCGCGGCGGGCAAGATAATCGTTTACTGTAACGATATGTACACCCTGGCCAGCGAGGGCATTTAAATATGCTGGCAATGTTGCAACAAGAGTTTTACCTTCGCCGGTCTTCATTTCAGCTATTCTGCCCTGATGAAGAACGATGCCGCCAATGAGCTGAACTCTATAATGTTTCATACCCAGAACGCGCCATGAAGCTTCTCTTACCGCGGCAAAGGCTTCCGGAAGTATGTCATCAAGAGTCTCACCCTGACTTAGACGCTGCTTAAACTCGTCCGTTTTTGCGGTGAGCTGTTCGTCGGTGAGCTTTGAAAACTGCCCATCCAGGGCTTCGATTTTATCGGCAATGGGATTTAGCTGCTTTAATTCCCTGTCGCTGTAAGTGCCAAACAATTTAGAAAATAGTCCCATTATAATAACTACCTTTCACAAAAGATGTAAAAATTTATATAAGTATAACAGTAATATTTAAATGTAAATATATTACAACCATATAAATATAATATTATAATTTTGTAACGTCTATATATTTAAATGTATAATAAGAAACCGTTGCGTTAAAAAGTATTTTATCATAGTGTTTTCCATAATTAAAGAGAAAAAAACCTCGAAAAATGAGAAAGAACAAAGAGAAAATAAAAACGGCGCCTTAAGTGTAAGCTTAAGGCGCCGTTAAAAAGGAAGGAAGAACTGTTACTGAGGAATATATTCAAAAGGATCGCAGTATTCGTCGTCCTTTTTCATTGAGAAGTGAAGATGGCTTTCCTGCTTGCTTTCGCCAATAGCAGTGTTGCCTACATTTCCGATTACATCGCCAGCCTTTACAGTCTCACCGGACATTACGGCAGTCTCTTCGGCTAAGTTGGAGTATATGCTCACAATACCGTTGCCATGATCGATAACCATGGTTGTACCCATAAGGTCATCGGTGTAGATTTCTTTTACAGTACCATCAGCTACGGCACAGACTTCTGCACCCTCGTCGGCTAAAAAGTCAATTCCAGTGTGCACTCTCCAGTCAGACATAGTTGGGTTGAATATAAGCTCGTCCGGAGAATATCCGTAAGATACCTCACCCTCTAATGGCTTTACGAAAGTAAGTTCTGCAGCAGTCTCGACGGTATCTTCTTCCTCATTACTGCTGTTTACGGAGGAGATGTCATCTTCAGTACCATTTACTGAGACGTCATTTTCGTCGTCTTCTATAATGGTGCTGTTGATTTTGTCTTTGACGTTGTTCACAGAGTTGTTGCCCACGTCAGGAGCGTCGATGTCGATAACAGGGGAGTCATCAGTTGAGAATACACCGGCGTTAATAAGGGACCATGCTGAAATTCCGATTACACATACACAGGCTAAAAGGACTATGTAAAAGCCCTTACCTGTTAAGAAGTTTTCTACTTTTCTTCCGAAAGAATCATTGTTATTCATAAGAAAAAACTCCAATCCAATTAATTAATGTACTAGGAGTATTCCCGTAAAAAGTCGGGTATATGCACAAAAATCAGAAAAAATTAATTAAAATTCCAATAGTAATTTAGAAGGTTTAACAGGGAAAAAATGACATTTAAAGGACAATATTCATATTGACGTAATATAAGAGTTTAGATATAATAAGCTAACAAAAAATGATATATAATATGTCAATTTGACACATTATGTTGTGGTCTGCTTTGTAAAATGTTACAAAAAATAGTGGTTTTCTTTGTAAATTATCGAAAGTGGCTGGAAAAAGGCAAAATAGTAGCTCCGAAATCAGAACATTATTCAGGGCTAAACGGTGATTTTTAATGTAAACGCAATGTTTCTAAAATATTTTCAAGGAAATGCCTAATTTGGCCCAAAAAGTTAACTTTTGTAACCGTAAAGTATAAAATGGTTGACTTAACTTAGAAATTGTGATAAACTTCTTTATAAGATTTAGGGCTTTTGCGCTATTTCACGCTCAATTTTAAGATAATCGCTTATAAGATTCATTATTTTGGATGTAACTCTTTCCATTTTAGCCGAGGCGACGCTACCGCGTTTGGTCAGTAGCTATAGCAGGAGAGTCTTCATTATGTGTACGGCAGTAGCCGGTTCACCGCACTGTGCTACTTCCGTACGCCTCCTTATTAAATAGGGAGAAGAAGACAGAAAGAAATATGGAAAATTGATTTTGGTGATATTGTCCCCGCCGGACATTCACATATATACTAGCCTGGTTTCATGTACGGGCTGAAATATTAAATATTATAAGGAGGAAAAAACCACATGAAGACTCTGAAGAAGTCCTTAGTTCTTCTGCTGGCACTTGCAATGGCTGTAAGTGTGTTTGCTTTTAGCGCAAGCGCAGTATATACAGATGATGCAACTATAGCTGATGAATATAAGGAAGCAATTGATGTTCTTACAGCTTATGGTGTTCTCACCGGTAACGGCGACGGCACTCTTGAGGCTGACAGAACAATCACAAGAGGCGAGTTTGCAAAGATCTTGTATGTTGCTTACTTCGGCGGAAACAGTGCTTGGACAACCGCTGATAAGTACAAAGGATTTGCAAACTTTAACGATGTAAGCTCTGATGATTGGTATGCTGGCGTAATTGGTTACGCTACATACAAGGGATGGATCCTTGGCTACGGCGACGGCAACTTCGGTCCTGAAGACCCAGTTCTCGGCGTTGACGCTATCACAATGATTCTCCGTATGCTTGGCCTGAACGCTTATGGTGAGCTTTCTGACGGCGATACATACGCTGCAAAAGCTATCGACTTTGCTACAAGCCTTGGCATGCTCGTTAACACAGACGAGAATGTTGTTGACTACGATGCAGCTATCGCAAGAGGCGCTGTATTTGAGATCCTCTTCCGCGGTGCTACAGAAGTTCCTGCATTTGTAAAGAATGCTGATAGCACATGGAATGTAGGTACAGTTGAGATCGAAGGCTATAGAGAAGGCGACGAGCGTATCGATCTTACAAACACAACATACAATGTGCTTGAAGACAGAGTTGTTGTTGCAGTTCCTGCTACAGATTCTTCTCTCAAGGTAGAAGATGAGACAAAAGGCGAAGTTACTTATAAAGTTTCTTTCTGCATGATTGACGATGACACAGCTGCTACAATCAACACAGTTGCTGAAATTGGCGAAGATTATGTTGGTAAAGTTGTAGATGTTCGTCGTGTTAAGATTGGTAACGATCCATGGGTAGTTACTGGCATGACAGTAGTTTCCGATGAAGTTACAGTTTCTGAAGATGACCTTAAGGACGCAGATCCTGCAACATACAGATACGCTGTAGCTGATGGCTTCATTGTCGAGGCTGCTCCGTTCGACGATGTTGTTGCTGATGCAACATACTATGTACTTCGCGATGACGAAGGCGAAATCACAGACTATGTAACAAGAGTATTTGATGATGACGCTTGGGTAATCGAAGAAGTAAAAGCTGAGCTCAATGAAAAAGACGAGCTCGTACTCACAGTTGATGGCGATCCTATAAAGGATGTACTCGGTATCGAGACTGTTGAAGGCATCAAGGCTGAAGGCGATTACCTTGTAGCTATTGATGTTAAGGGTGCAAACGTTGTTGCTACTCAGGTTCTCACAGCAAGCGAGAAGGTTAAAATTGAGAAGGTAACAACAAAGGACGGCGATGTTACATCCTTCGTAGCTGACGGCGCATCCTACTCTGTATTCTCCGCTGACGGCGAAAACGGTAAGGTATTCCTTGCAGGCCTTGACGTTGCTGTTGATGTTGACGACGAAGTATACGTTTACATGTTCGACGATAAGGTAGTAGTTGCTGGTACAGACTTCTATGGCCCAACAGCTGAAGAAGTTCCTACAACATTCGATGGCTTTGCTCAGGTTCTCGAAGGCAGAGCAATCATTTCCGGTGAGTTCGAAGATGACGAATGGACAGAGACTGCTGCTTCCGGCACAGTATATGCAAAGGTTAAAGTTGTTCTTGATGACGGCACAGAAGCTATGTACTTCCTGCCTGTAACAGCTGAAAAGGACACTGACGGTGTTACACACTACACTGTAGTTGGCCACGATGGTGAGGATGTTGAAGTATTCGCGTCTGACGAGTCCGTTCCACCTGATGGATATGTAGATCTTGCTGACCTTGGCGTATTTACAGAAAACGGCATCTATGCTTACACTCTTGAAGATGGCGACATCACAATCATGGACATCGCTGATGTTAACACAGATGATGTAACATACACAACTGTTGATGTAACAGATGCTTCTGAGTTTGATAAGGATACAACAACAATCGAAGGCGCATTCGCTGCTGATGCTACATTCGTAGGTACAGACGACGACGCTTATAAGGCAGTTGCTGGTGCAGCTAACATCGCTGGCAAGTATGCTGCTGGTAACGATGCTGTTGCTATCAAGATGGCAGTAACTGACGAAGATCCAGTTATCCTCGTAGTATTCGGTGGTACATTCGAAGCTGCTGCTGCTGAGCCAACTGACAGCCTCGTATACATCGATGTTGCAACAGTAACAACCGATAAGGATTACTGCTACTACGATGCTATCACAGCTAGCAACCAGACAATCACTGTTAAGGTTGCTAAGGGCTCCGCTCTTACAACAACAGGTCTCTACACTCTCAAGTCCGACAACACTGTTGATACAACTGTTAAGTCCGGTACACCTGTATCCGCTTGGGATCTCAATGTAACCGGCTACATCAAGATCGACGGTCAGTACTACAAGCTCTCCGACGTAGTTATCTACGGCGCACTTGAAGAGGACGACACAATTGAGACTTACACAAACGATGGCACTCTGCTCATCTATGTTGTAAATGAATAATTGTGTGAGATTGTAACTGCTCTGGCAAATTACAACTAATAAAAAGGCCCCGAGAAATCGGGGCCTTTTTTTATTTTGCGGCAGCTATTGATCCAACTTTTTTATTACTTAAAATACTTATAGTTCTAATTTCTTTTGCTGCTTCAATTGCAGGTAAATCTGAAAGTTCCTGAGTTGGATTTTCGGGTTCGATTGGTTCAGGATACCAGTTATCTGAAACCTCTAGTTCTACAATGCTTCTTGTGCCATCTGCACCTAATTTATAAGCTTTTATTACCATTTCTTATTCCCCCAGACTTTAATATTAAAATTAGTAAACTTATAGCGGGATGAGGCTACAAAATGAAGAGAGTTAAACTCAGGTGGAGTAAGTTTTGAAATGCCGGCGGAAAAGAGACCGCCGCCGCTGCTATCATTTAAAACGGTTATACGCTTTGGGTTCATAAGCTCAATATAAAATACGTTATAATAGTCGTAAAGGCTTCCAACACCACTGGAAGCAGATGACGAACTACCGATATGTTTATAATAGTCGCTTCCACCTGAGTGCTCTCTACCGTTTAATCTTATTTCCGCCTGTGTTGGATTTCCGTTTCCCTTGTCCCAGCTGCACTCCACAACAAGGTGGGCATAATCGGTCATGTTTATGTCTGAGATGTCAACGATAAGTGTTGACTCAATACTGTCGTCGACTGTCTCATCTTTAAGTAGCTGCATTTTTACGTCGTTTACCTTTTGCTCGAGCTCAGTATTTTTGCCATCATATTCTTCAAACTTACTGTTCAAAAGCTGATAGGCGTTTTCTATTTTTAAATTGTCAGCGTTAAATTCCTCATGATTGAAATAGTCGGACCCTTCCCATTGGCACAGTTTTAAAGTCTCCGTGTAGTTTGATGCCATAATTTGCTCCTTTCTTATATTGCTGCCCAAGCTTGTACGGGCATTTATATATCTGAGCAAAACAATACATTTTTTGCATGTTTTTGTGCAAATTATTTTTAGTGTTATTTTTTATATATTTAATAACTATTTTAAGCTTGTAAATACGATCTGTTTGGATTGTAGATAGTAAATGAATTATATTTTTTACAAAAAAAAGACATATAAACAACAAAAAGTTGTTGAAAATTGTTTTAATACAATGTATTATATATTATAAGATACAGGCGAGATGTTCTGAGAGCCAGATTCTTAACCCAATGGTATTTTGGCCTCTGGTGGCGTTTGTGTTGTTTTGGGAATACTATATGGGAAATTGTCTCGTGGCGATTTCCTTATTTTATTAATTTTGGCTTCCTGTTAAATCTGACAGGGAGGAGTAGATTAGGAGGAATATGGGATGAAAAGAATTGCATTGCTTACAAGTGGTGGCGACGCACCTGGTATGAATGCAGCGGTTAGAGCTGTTGTCAGAGTTGCGCTGTATAATGGTATAGAGGTTATGGGTATTAGGCGTGGCTACGCTGGCTTGCTTGAAAAAGATATATTTATGATGGATCGTAGCTCTGTTTCCGATATTATTCAGCGTGGTGGTACTGTGCTCCGTACTGCTAGATGCGATGACTTTAAGAAGCTGGAGTGCCAGAAAAAGGCAGTAGATATTTTAGACGACTATGGCATACATTCCCTTATAGTTATCGGCGGCGACGGCTCGTTTAGAGGTGCGCAGGATCTTGCAAAGTTGGGCGTATCTACAATAGGTATACCTGGTACAATTGACAATGACCTTGCCTATACTGACAGAACTATCGGATTTGATACAGCTCTTAACACTGTACATGAGGCTGTAAATAAGCTTAGAGATACATCCACTTCCCACGGCCGTGTAAGTATTATTGAAGTAATGGGTAGAAATTGTGGTGATATTGCCCTTTATTCTGGTATCGCCTGCGGTGCTGAGAGTATTATTATTCCTGAAAAAGGATATGACAAAGATGAGCTGATTGAAAACATACTGACAGGTAAGAGAAAAGGTAAACTGCATAATATAATTGTCCTTGCAGAAGGTGTTGGCGGCGCATATGAGCTTGCTGAGTATGTTGAAAATAAAACCGGTCTTGAAGCCAGGGCTACAGTTTTGGGTCATATTCAGAGAGGCGGCTCTCCTACAGTTCCCGATATAATTTTGGCATCAAGATTTGGTGCAAGAGCCGTAGAGCTGCTTATTGAAGGTAAGTCTTCAAGAGTTGTAGGCGTCCATGAAAATAAGATAATCGACCTTGATATCGACGATGCTTTGGCCAAAGAGAGAGTATTTGATAGCGAACTCTATCACCTCGCCGAAGTTTTATCACTGTAATTAAAACGTTTTAATATAAAAAGCCGAACTATTAGTTCGGCTTTTTTGTTATATTGAGGGTTATTGTTATAGTAAAATACAGAATTATGCGGGTGTCCGAAGTGCAGTATTTACCCATAGTTACTAAGCGAATTGCTCTTATCGGGTCAAAAGCACAACTGACTCGACTTGCGAATCATTGTCCAAACTGATATTCATGTCTTCCTCAATGATAGGCAGCTTGAACTTGATGGATTTCAACCACTGTCCATTGGGCTGACGCTCCGAGTAAATCTGAATTTCAGAAATCAATGATTCCATAATTTGTCGCTTTTCTTGCTCGTTCATAACGGAATAAAGCTTATCAAAGTAGATTAACACTTTATAAATATTATCTCCGGTAAGCTTTTCTGCT
>CALXGH010000022.1 GCA_944387845.1 uncultured Oscillospiraceae bacterium | reverse complement strand
AAAGCTGCTCTGCGTACTCCTGGGCTTTAGCCATGCTTTTTGACAAAATAAGGTCTACCGCAGCTTTTGTGTCCCCTATCCTCCCGGCAGCATTGATCTTCGGGGCGATAATATAGCCAACAGCGTTGGAGTTTATCTTGGAAAGATCCAGTCCGGCCGCCTGACACAGAGCGGTTATCCCCACCCGGCCTCCGGACCTGATTTTTTCAAGGCCACGCTGTATGAACGTCCTGTTTTCGTCAGTTACGTCCATAACATCAGCTATTGTACCAATTGCAACTATATCGCTGTACTCATCAAGTAGCTTATCCGTATTTTCAGGGCCTTCAATGGCACAGATTAGCTTGAATGCTACTCCTACCCCCGCTAAAGATTTTTCAGGATAGGCGCAGTCCGGCCTTTTGGGATTGATTGCCGGCACCTCAGGGATGCACTCTCCGCACTGATGGTGGTCTGTGATTATAACGTCCACGCCAAGGCTTTTTGCATACTCTGTCTCCTCCACTGCGGTTATACCGCAGTCGACAGTTATTATAAGCCCTGTTCCCATTAAGCTGAGCTTTTCAACAGCGTCCCTGTGCAGCCCGTATCCTTCCTCTATCCTGTCAGGTATGTATAAAGTACAGTCCGCTCCCTTTGACCGTAGATAATCCGTTAAAAGGCAGGCTGATGTTATACCGTCTGCGTCATAGTCTCCGTACACCGCTATCTTTTCTCCGGCATTTAGCGCGGTTTTTATTCTGTCCACCGCCCTGTGCATATCCTCAAAAAGAAACGGGTCATAGACTTTGCGCTCTTCTCGGCCGAGCAGCACCTGGATTTTTTCGTCATTAAATTTTCTGGAGCTGAGTAGTACGGCTAAGAGAGGGTTTACTCCCCACTTTACAAGGCACACCGCCCTGTCTCTGTCATAGCCCGATATTTCCCATCTTCCGTGTTTCATCTAACACTCCATATCCCAGTTCTAAAGTCCTGTTTATAACGTAATTAAAAGTAAAGTTTTTAATAATATATTATACCAGATATCGACAAAAAGCTCAACATATTTACAGCATATTTTGTTGTTTGGTGTAAATTTACAGGGATAAATATCGTTGATTGTGGCAAAATATGCTGATATAATAATGTAGGTATGTTATATTCGTTTAAGGAGGTGCGGCAGATGCCAGACAAAAAATATTCACCTGTCTTCGACGGTTCTGTAACTGTCAGTTCCGCGGCCGCTGAAAAGCTAATATCCTCAGGCGACGGCACCGCCGCTCTTTTATACATATATCTTATGAAAAATCATGGTGAGGTTTCCACAAAAAAAGCCTCTTTTGACCTAAATAAACCGGAAATTGAAACTGAGAGGGCTTTTTCTGCCCTTGTTAAAATGGGCCTTGCGTCAGACGGAGAAAACGCAAAGGCCGCCCCTGTCAGGGCGCGGCCGGAAGAGCTGCCCTCATACAGCGCTGAGGACATCCGTCATGAGATGGAGAGCGGAAATGAGTTTTCCCTGCTGGTCTCGGAGGTACAGCAGGCCATGGGCAAGATTCTCTCCTCTGATGACCTTATAAAACTTTTTGGAATTTATGACTGTCTTGGCCTTTCGCCGGAAGTCATTCTTCTTCTTATTAACCACTGTCTGACCGAGTTTAACGAGCGGTACAATGGCCGTCGCAGGCCCACAATGAGGTACATCGAAAAAGCTGCTTTCTCATGGGAAAAGGCCGGAATATACACTTTAGACCTGGCCGAGCGGTACATAAAACAGTGCGGCATAAGGAAGGACAAGGCCTCTTTGATAAAGTCCGTCTTGAACATAAAAGACAGGGCACTGACTGTATCCGAGGAGAAGTATGTAAACGCCTGGGCTGATATGGATTTTCCCATTGAGACTATTGAGATTGCCTATGATAAGACGGTCTTAAGAACAGGAAAGATGTCCTGGAGCTATATGGACTCCATTTTGAATAGCTGGTTTGACAAAGGACTTAAGACTCCGGAGGAAGTACAAAACGAAAATAAACCTTCAAAAACTTCCAGGTCCTCAAAAAAGGTTCCAGAAAACAAAGATGAAAACTCAAGCTCCGTTACAGCTGAGGACATTGAGCGCATGCAGCAGCTTATCCGCAGCATGAACGACCAGTAGGAGGTAGTAAACCATGACATTTGACGGACGTCTTTTATATAAAGCCAGACACAGTCTCGATGAGATAAGGCAAAAAAACGAAGCTGAACTCAGCAGACGACGTGAAAACGCTTACAAAAGAAATCCTGAACTTCAGCGTATTGAATCAGAAATCAAAAACACCATGCTTCAGGTGATAAACTCCGTTTTCACCGGGAAAGATATTTCCGACATAAAAAGCCGCAACCTGACCCTCCAGTCAGCACTTAAACATGAGCTTCTCGTATCAGGCTTTCCTGAGGACTATCTGGACATGCACTATAACTGTCCCAAATGTTCTGATACAGGCTATATAAAGGGTGAAATGTGCTCATGTCTTATAGAGCAGTATAAAAAAGAGCAGGCAAAAGAGTTATCGTCCCTTTTAAACATCGGCGAAGAGACTTTCGACTCATTTGATCTTGATTATTACAGCGACGCCCCTCTTCCGGGTACCGGCATCTCTCCCAGAACAAATATGGAATTTGTCCGGGATACATGTTGGACATACTCAAACAAATTCGGCGCCAGCTCTAAAAATCTCTTTTTAACAGGCGGGACAGGACTCGGAAAGACTTTCCTTTCCACATGTATCGCAAAGGTTGTATCTGAAAAGGGATTTTCCGTGGTTTACGACAGGGCAAACACAGTATTCTCAAAATTTGAAGAAGAAAAATTTCAGAAATACGAGGATGTCTCCCAGGCAAAGAGCGATATAAACAGATATCTCTCCTGCGATCTTCTCATTCTTGACGATCTTGGCACTGAGATGACCACCTCTTTCACCGTCAGCGCCCTGTATGATCTTGTAAACACGAGGCTCGTTTCAGGCAAAAAGACCATTATAAGCTCTAACCTTGAACCTTCAGAGCTGTCAAAGCGTTATTCTCCCCAGATAGCCTCCCGAATTCTGGGTGAATATGAGATACTTAAATTCACCGGCAGCGACATAAGGTTATTAAAAAAGAAAAATATAAGAAAGTAACCGGCCCGGCCATTATTTAATATTCGCCGGGCTGCCGGCTGTGTGAGGTGTGTAAATATGAAACTCAATTACAAAAGAACTATCCTTGTGGGTTTTGCCTTTTTCCTTATATCCGCCTTCTGGCAGGCCTACGACACCATAATACCGAAAATCCTTACCAACAGATTCGGTCTCTCTCAGAGTGTCTCCGGTTTTGTTATGGCCCTGGACAATATTTTGTCCCTGTTTCTTCTGCCATTTTTCGGTGCCCTGTCTGACAAGTGCAACAGCCGCCGCGGCCGCAGAACCCCATTTATAATAGTAGGAACGCTGCTGGCTGCACTGTCCTTTTCCGTTTTAGCTTTTGTTGACAACGCGCAGCTTAACTCCCTTTCCGCAATTGCTGGAAATGACAGAACTGTATATGAGGCTCTTTATGATGCCGATCTCAATATAACCACCCCTTCAGGGGAGAAAATAGAGATATGCGAAAAATTCACAAGAGATGAGTTTGTCTCTATGGCGGAGGAGAGCACGGAAAACACGGATTACACCGAGTACGTACTGCCGGCTAAAAACGCCTATGCCAGAGAGCAGACCTCAATGGCGAAAGGTATTTTCATACTGTTTGTAACGGTTCTCTTCCTAGTTCTAGTCTCAATGGCCACATTCCGCTCCCCTGCAGTTGCACTTATGCCGGATATAACAATGAAACCTCTTAGAAGTAAGGGTAACGCCATAATAAATCTCATGGGCGCCGTGGGCGGCATTATAGTTTTGATTATGGGTATGGTATTCAAAACAGGCTCACCTGCCAATTCATACATGAGCTACGTGCCCTTTTTCATATCTGTCTCGGCACTCATGCTCATATCCCTTGTTATTTTCATCAAAAAGGTCGACGAGCCACGTTTTGTAAAAGATATGCAGGCTGACAGCAAAGCATATGGCATAGACAACTCTGAAGATGGCACCTCCGGAGATAAAAAGCTCTCAAAAGGCGAATTTCGCTCTCTCATCCTAATACTTCTCTCAGTGGTATTCTGGTATATGGGTTATAATGCTGTAACCAGTAAATACTCTGTCTACGCCGGCTCAGTATTGGGCCTTGACTATAACCTGACCCTTATGATCGCTACCGGCAGCGCCATTTTGACATATTTGCCTGTTGGTATCATCGCCTCAAAAATAGGTAGGAAAAAGACCATTCTGGCTGGAGTTCTTATACTGGCCTCGGCCTTCGGCGCCGCGTCATTTATGCGGGCCGGCAGCTCACCCATTGTTCTAAATATTCTCTTTACTCTTGCCGGAATCGGCTGGGCTACAATAAATGTAAACAGCTTTCCAATGGTTGTGGAACTTGCCACAGGCGGCAATGTGGGCAAATATACCGGTTTCTACTACACAGCAAGTATGGCCGCCCAGACGGTAACGCCAGTTCTCAGCGGTCTGTTTCTGGATATAAAGATGACTTACCTTTTCCCATACGCCACAATATTTGTGCTTTTGTCATTTGTAACCATGTCCCTGACAAAGCACGGAGACTCAAAACCAATGCCGTCAAAATCTGTGCTTGAGTCCTTCGATATCGATGATTGACAATAATTAACCGCAGAAACGAAATATTCACTCAATATGAATATTTCGTTTCTCTTATTTGTGTCCGGTTTTGATAAAAACTCGTTTAATCACAAAGTTTTGCACATTATCCACAGACTTATCAACAGGTTTTATGGAAACCCTTGCATATTTTTCTCAAAATATTATGTTAAGCCATTTTTTTGCAGGCAATTATTTCTCTTATGTGGTTTTAAATTGGCCCTGGGCATTATAAAATACATATAGGCGCAATGCGACCTTTCTTAAAAAGTTTCAAAATCCCCCAATTCCTTGATTTGCAACGGTTTTAGGTGTAGAATAACCTCACCTGTTATATAAATGTTTTGAGTTTTCTCATCCGAAAGGTGATTTTAAATTGGCTACAAAGAGAAACAGTTCATATTTGGAAGGCGCTGCCATTCTGGCAGGCACAATAGTCATAACAAAGATTATTGGTTTCCTATACAAAATACCTCTCTATAACCTGCTTGGGGACGAGGGCAGCGGTCTGTTCCAGTCTACCTATACCGTATATAACCTTCTTCTCACTATATCAACTGCAGGTATACCTGTGGCTCTGTCAAGGCTTATTTCCGCCGCCAGAGCTACTGGAAGATACAAACAGGTCAGAAAGTACTTTTCACTGAGTCTGGCCTCATTTTCTGTTATCGGCGCTATATGCATGATCATCATGCTCCTGTTTCCGGAACAGCTGGCAAGCTTTATTGGCACTCCGGAAATAAAGCTCGGTCTTATCGTACTTGCGCCAGCGGTCCTGTTCAGCTGTATAATCTCAGTTTACAGAGGATACGCTCAGGGCTTTTCGGATATGCTGCCAACCTCCATATCACAGATAATCGAGGTTGCCTCAAAGCTTGTTTTTGGTATTGCCATTGCCTGGATCCTTACAAAAACCGGCGCCAAAATCTCTACGATCTCCGCCGGAGCAATAGCGGGTAGCACCATCGGTTTAGGCATATCCATACCGCTGCTTGTCCTATACAAAAATAGGGTATCCACCAAAGTTTCAAGCAGGAGCGAGCTTGACCCAGCTCTCTCATCCTCCGAGACTTTAAAGCTCATTTATAAAATCTGCATACCAATAACTTTAAGTTCATCCATACTGAATATTATATCTTTGATTGATACAAAGCTTATCTATTCAAGGCTTCAGGTCGGCGCTGGGCTGAGCTATTACCAGTCAAAGATTCTTTATGGCGTTTACGGAAAGGCGCAAACTCTCTTTAACATTCCATCAGCATTTATTGTGCCCATAACCGTTGCGGTAGTGCCCGCTATAAGTGCTTATATCGCAAGACACGACAGAGAAGGCGCCAGATCCACTATGGAATCATCGTTAAAAGTAACAACCCTTTTCGCTCTGCCCGCTGGTGTAGGTCTTTGCGTACTGTCTTACCCTATATTCAATGTCCTTTATCCTGGCAGTAATGAGAACGGCCCCGCTCTTTTGGCTGTTTTGGGCATAGCGTCATTTTTCGTATGCATACAGCTTATAACTAACGCTTTCCTTCAGGCCAGCGGATATGAAAAAATCGCCCTTCTGGCCCTGCCTCTTGGTGGTATAGTAAAGATAATCGTAAACTGGATACTGGTAGGAAACGAGAACATTAACATAATGGGCGCCCCTGTAGGCACTCTGTGCTGCTATATTGCAATCACAGCTTTTAATATCTACTTTATCAAAAATACCATGCGGCAGCCTCCTCGGTTCCTAAAAACACTTCTAAAGCCCATAATTTGTACAGCAATAATGGCTGTAGCAGCTCTTGGCACATATTCTGTTCTGGGCAATGTTGTAGGCCTCAGCCAGTCCAAAATCGGTATGATGGCCGCCATGGTCGTCGCTATAATCGTAGCGGTTATAGCCTATGTAATCGCAGTATATATCACAGGCACAATAACAAAAGAAGATATGCGCTTTGTGCCAAAGGGTGATAAAATCGCCAAAGTACTGAAATTAAAATAATAATTGCTATTTACTGTTTATACCGGAGATAATTATGTTAGAATTTAAACAAAAAGAGAAATATAATGTCTACGACCTTAAAGAGATAATTGCCCTCCTCCGCTCACCCGGCGGTTGTCCATGGGATGGTGAGCAGACCCACGAGAGTATTCGCAGAAATTTTCTCGAGGAGGCATATGAAGCCTGCGAGGCTATTGACGAAAAGAATCCCAATCATCTGTGTGAAGAGCTTGGCGACGTTTTGATGCAGGTTATCTTCCATGCTGATATTGAAGAAAAAGCCGGCAACTTCAACCTTGATGATGTTGCCGATATGACATGCAAAAAACTTATATACAGACACCCACATATTTTTTCCAACGTCAGCGCAGATACAAGCGAAAAAGTGCTAAAAAATTGGGAAGAGCTGAAAATGAAAGAGCGCGGTCAGCGCTCCGTAGCAGATACCATGAAGTCAGTGTCCCATGCCCTTCCTGCAATGTGGCGGGCGGATAAGATAATATCCAAAGGCGCAAACGCCGGCTTTCAGTGGAATAGCGTGTCCAACGCCCTTGATAAGCTTTCTGAAGAGGTTGAGGAGCTGCGGCAGGCGGTTTCATCCGGTGAAAATATATCAGAAGAGCTGGGAGATACCATCTTCTCAGCGGTACATGTAGCTCAGATGCTGAAAATCGATCCCGAAGAGGCTCTTTCCTGCGCAAGCGACAAATTTATATCCCGGTTCGGGTATGTTGAAGAGGCCGCTAAAAAAGACGGCAAAGTTCTTGGAGACCTCACGGAAAAAGAAATGCTAGACTATTATAAAAAATCTAAATCGTAAATTTACTGGAGATAGAACATGAATAAAACGGAACTTATAGACAAAGTGGCTGCAAAGACCGGTTTTACCAAAAAAGATGTTGACACGGCTCTTTCAGCTATATTGGAAATTATTACTGATACCCTCTCAAAAGACGAGAAAGTACAGCTTGTAGGTTTCGGTTCTTTTGAGACAAAACTCAGAGCGGCAAGGACCGCCAGAAATCCCAAGGCCAACGTTCCTGTAAAAGTTGCGCCCACAAAAACTGCCCAGTTTAAGCCGGGTAAAAACCTCAAAGAAGCCATAATTGGTGGCCATCAGGGGGATGTAAAATGAGACTAGATAAATTTCTCAAGATTTCACGACTGATAAAACGCCGCACCGTGGCCAATGAAGCCTGCGACGGCGGACTTATCTCGGTAAACGGAAAAGTCGCAAAAGCTTCTTACGATGTAAAAGTAGGCGATATAATTGAACTGAGATTAGGCCAGAGAGGGATAAAAGTACAGGTTGTGGAGATAAACGAACACGCTCAGAAAAATGACGCAGCAAATATGTACCGTGAAGTGATGTAGGAGTTTTGCATATGAAAATCAAATGGGATAATAAGTATATCAGTTTCGGCCTGACTGCTTTTATTGTCATCATATGCAGCATTTTCTTCAGTTGGCTGCTGAACAACTGGACATCTTTCTACAACATAATAACTATCATTTTAAAAGCCATCAGTCCGGTAATAATCGGGCTTTTCATTGCCGTGCTTCTGGACAAGCCAGTTCAGGTAGCAGACAATTACATTTTCGCTCCATACTTTTCAAAAGACCCATATTATAGGCCGTCCACAAAGAAGTCCAGGATATCGGCCATTATTTTCGTTCAATTTGTTACCTGGTTTTTTGTTTTTGGTCTTATATCACTTGTTTTCCCACAAATATACCGCAGTATTATTGGTCTTATATCAAACGCCAATACATACGCAAATAATGCTATTAATTGGGCTGAGAAAATGCTTATAAACAATCCTCAGCTCAAAGACTATGCCGAAAACGCCATAAACAATATTCTGACCTATCTTAATACCTGGTCAGAAACTTCACTTCTCCCCCTCATAACGGGGATCACAGGCGGAATTATTATTTTTGTAAAGGGCATACTAAATTTGCTGATAGGTATTGTTGTATCAATATACCTGCTTGTAAACAAAGATACATTTCTTGCACAGTGCAAAAAATTTCTGTACGGCTCCTTCAGTGTAAAGCACGCAAACATAATCATCAGCTTTTTTGAGGACGTAAATAAATCCTTCGGCGGATTTTTTTCAGGAAAAATCATTGACTCAATCATCGTTGGCATCATAAGCTATATTGTCCTTACAATCCTCAATATGCCTTACAGCGCTCTTGTCAGCCTGATTGTCGGCGTAACCAACATAATTCCTGTTTTTGGCCCATTTATCGGGGCAATACCTAGCGCCATAATAATTCTTTTTGAAAGCCCAGTTCAGTGTCTCATCTTCATCCTCTTCATACTTATTCTTCAGCAATTTGATGGCAATGTACTGGGACCTAGGATTTTGGGAAACTCTATAGGTCTGTCCGGCTTCTGGATAATGTTTTCCATACTTCTCTTCGGAAATATCTTCGGTTTTATGGGTATGCTGCTAGGTGTGCCAATATTTGCTGTAGTGTATAATATAGTCAAAAACATAACCGCCGCAAATCTTGAAGAAAAAGGTCTTCCGGCGGAAACATCTTACTATAAAAACGTAGAAAAACTGAAAACTGAGCATCACAATGACGAAGAAGATTTATAACGTCGAATTTTTGTGCATATTGTTCAGTAACCGTGCATATTTATAATTATTGCATTACACTTTGAACAATGGTATAATATTACAAAATAGAGTATAATTTTAAATGTTGCGCCTTGTTTTGGGCATAAGCTTCCGTACGTTTATCTCAAGGATAATTTAAAAGGATACATATTTTTTCAGGAGGAACACTATGAGTACCAAATACATTATTAATGGTGGTAACCCTCTGTTCGGAGAATTGGAAATTAGCGGTGCAAAAAACGCGGCTGTTGCTATTATTCCTGCAACCCTTCTTGTAAAAGATGTCTGCAGAATAGAAAATATTCCTCAGATTTCTGACGTTACAATGCTTTTAAATATATTAAAATCAATGGGTGCAGAGATTCGGACAGTTAATAAGCACACTATGGACATAGACTGCAGCAAAGTCAAAGATCCAAGTGCTACATTTGACCTTATGAGAAAAGTTCGCGCGTCGTACTATATAATCGGCGCTCTGCTGGGCAGGTTTGGCGAAGCCACTGTCGCTATGCCCGGCGGCTGTAATTTTGGCGGCGTACGCCCCATAGACCAGCATGTTAAAGGCTTTACTGCCATGGGCGCTGAGGTCGACCAGAATAACGGACTTGTTACAGCCAAAGCTGAAAACGGTATGAAAGGAAGCTCCATCTACCTTGACGTGGTTTCTGTTGGCGCCACCATAAATATCATGCTTGCTGCCAGCCTTGCTGATGGCACAACAGTTATTGAAAACGCCGCAAGAGAACCCCACATAGTAGATGTGGCAAACTTCCTCAATTCCATGGGCGCTGACATTAGAGGCGCCGGTACAAACGTAATCAAAATACGCGGTGTGAAAGAACTCCACGGCGGCTCCTACTCCATCATCCCTGACCAGATTGAAGCGGGCACATACATGGCAGCGGTAGCCGGTACTGGTGGTCAGGTGCTAATTAAAAACGTAATTCCCAAACATCTTGACTGCATAACAAGAAAACTTGTGGAAATGGGCGTTACAGTAGAAGAGGGAGATGACTGCGTCCTTGTAAAAAGAGATGGCCCTCTGAAGAGAACAAACATAAAAACTCTTCCTTACCCCGGTTTCCCAACAGATATGCAGCCGCAGATCGCAACAGTTCTATGTCTGGCCTCCGGCACAAGCATAATCACAGAAGGTGTCTGGGCAACAAGATATAAATATGTCTATGAGCTTTTAAAAATGGGCGCAAAAATCCAGGTTGACGGCCGAACCGCCGTTGTGGAAGGTGTCGAAAGGCTTACAGGTGCACCTGTAACATCTTACGACCTGAGGGCCGGCGCAGCTATGGTAATCGCAGGACTGTGCGCCCAGGGCGTAACTGAAGTAGACGGTATAAATTATATAGAGCGCGGATACGAAAACCTCATTGAAAAACTCAGAGGTGTTGGTGCCGACATATCCTATGTAAATTATCCTGACGAAGAAAACTTAAACTCTAAAGACGCGGGCTGATATAAGCCTGTACTATCCGTCAAGGCCCTATTTTGTGCCTTTTCGGAAAATTACATAAAAGTCGGAATCTACC
The DNA here is from genome assembly GCA_944387845.1 of uncultured Oscillospiraceae bacterium. Lineage (GTDB taxonomy): Bacteria > Bacillota > Clostridia > Oscillospirales > Oscillospiraceae > CALXGH01. Next base: position 20,056 of record CALXGH010000022.1, on the reverse strand, counting down.
GATATATTCAAAGGCGATGATTACTCATCGCCTTTATTTTATCTTAATTTTTCCAGTCCTGTTTTAGTGGTATAATATATATTATTTTAATGTTGTATTAACTTTAACAAAGGCCGGAAAATTAGTTTATAATATCAGTGGACGGGTTCTTACCCCCCCTACATAAAAGTTGGAGAATAAAATGGAAATTTGCTCACTTGCCAGCGGTTCCGGCGGGAACTGCACTTTCGTGTCATCCGGCGGCACAAATATACTAATAGACGCAGGGATCTCCCTCAGGTGTATAAAAAGTGCGCTGAGAAGCTTAAATAAAAGCATGGAGGATATATCCGCAATACTTATTACCCACGAGCATTCGGACCATACAAAAGCCCTGCGGATGATATCAAAATATTACAATACCCCTGTTTTCGCCACAAGCGGCGCGAAAACGGTGATATCTTACTATTATCCCGAGCTATCCGGTGCAATAGGCAGTTTTGAGGCTGGAGATGGCTTGAATGTTGGCTCTTTCGATATACACTCCTTCCCCACCCCGCATGACGCCTCCAGCGTAGGATTCAGGATAAATGACAGCGAAAAATCTTTTTTTATCGCAACTGACATGGGTTTTGTAACTAAAAACATATATAGGAACTCTCTGGGCGCTGACTTTGCAATGATAGAGTCAAACCATGATATAGAAATGCTTATGAGCGGCCCTTACCCATATTATCTAAAGCAGCGTATCCTCTCCGAGAAAGGACACCTGTCAAATGCGGACTGTGCCCGGCTTGTCTCAGCTCTTGCGAAAGAAGGAACAAGAAGGTTCCTCCTGGCTCATCTGAGCAAGGAAAACAACACACCGTCTCTTGCCTACAATGAAGTAAGCCGTGCCCTTGAGGAGAACGGTTTTTCTGTGGGAAATGACGTATATCTGGACGTGGCCCCCGGTGATGATATGACGGCAAGGTACATAATATAGTTTTTTTGGTGGAAAAATATGCTTAATATAAAAATTATCTGCGTTGGAAAATTGAAGGAAAAGTTCTATCTTGACGCTTCAGCGGAGTATAAAAAGCGCCTTTCAGCTTACTGTAAGCTTGAAATTGAGGAACTGCCTGAGGAAAAGCGGCCTTCAAACCCCTCTGCCGGCGATATTTCCGCTGCCCTTCTTAAAGAGGCAGAAAATATAAAAAGCCGCCTCCCCCGCTCCGCTTATGTGATAGCCATGTGTATCGAGGGACGGAAAATGGACAGCGAATCTTTTTCCCATACCATATCATCACTGGCATCAGAAGGCCGGTCCAGGATTTGCTTTATAATTGGCGGCTCTGACGGCCTTGACAAATCCGTAAAGGATACAGCGGATATGCGCCTTTCAATGTCTGATATGACATTTCCCCATCATCTTGCAAGAGTTATGCTTCTGGAACAGATTTACAGAGCTTTTAAAATAGCCGAGGGTGGAAAATATCACAAGTGATATAAAGCCCTTCAAAACCGATTTTATCAACTGTCTATGGAGGTATTAAAATGAACTATATGGATTCTTACAGGCACTGGCTGTCAATGGTGTCCGGTGATGAAAAAGATGAACTTCTAAGCATTGAAAATGACGAAAAAGAGATCGAAAGCCGGTTTTACGGCGGCCTTGAGTTCGGCACCGCTGGTCTTCGTGGCATAATGGGCGCTGGTACCGCCAGAATGAACATCCATGTAATCCGCCACGCAACTCAGGCATTTGCCGAGACCATCCTCGAAGATGATGAATCTGAAAACAAAAGCGTCGCAATATGTTACGACTGCCGTGTAAACAGTGAAAAATTCGCCCATGCGGCGGCGGAAGTAATGGCGGCGAACGGTATACATGTAAAGATTTTTGAGGCGATGCGTCCCACACCGGAGCTGAGCTTCGCCGTACGCCATTATAAATGCAGCGCCGGCCTTAATATAACAGCAAGCCACAATCCAAAGGAATATAACGGATACAAGGTCTACTGGTCCGACGGAGCCCAGATTGCCCCTGCCAAGGCCGACATAATCGCGGCGAAAATGGCTGTTACAGATATGTTTTCTGACATAAAATCCATATCCTTTGACGAAGGTGTAAAATCAGGCGCCATTGAATTCATGGGCAGTGAGACGGACGATATTTTCCTTGAAAATGTTATGGGCCAGGTAAATGACTATGAGGTCGTAAAAAAAGTTTCTGATAAATTCAACATGGTCTATACTCCATTCCACGGCACAGGCTATCAGCTGGTACCTGAGGTTCTTCACCGTCTGGGAATCAAAAACCTCCACTGTGTAAAAGAGCAGATGGTAATCGACGGCAACTTCCCCACTGTTGTATCCCCCAATCCCGAAAACCCTGAGGGATTTTATCTGGCTATCGACCTTGCCAAGAAGGTCGGCGCCGACTTTATTCTCGGTACTGACCCGGACACAGACAGGGTGGGAATAATGGTAAAAGACCATGATGGTAATTTTATAACCATATCAGGCAACCAGACTGGCGTCCTGCTCCTTGACTATATAATTGGCGCAAAAAAAAGAGCCGGTACAATGCCCGCTCATCCTGTGGCCCTGAAAACCATTGTTACAACTGAAATGGCAAGAAAAGTCGCTGAGGCAAACGGCGTCGAGTGCTTTGACACATTTACAGGGTTTAAATTTATGGCTGAAAAGAAAAATGCCCTTGAATCCCAGACAGACAAAAAGGTCATTTTCTCCTATGAGGAGTCTTACGGCTATATGCTGGGGGACTATGTAAGGGACAAAGACGCTGTTACAGCTTCTCTTATACTCACTGAGATGGCGTCATGGTATTTTGAAAAAGGTATGACGCTTTACGATGCTCTCCAGTCCCTTTATGAAAAATACGGTTATTACAGCGAAAAAACCCTGAACCTTGTATTCCCAGGCCTGGAAGGCGCTGCCAAAATGAAAAATATCATGGCTGACCTTAGAGAAAAGCCTCTTGCAAATATTGGTTCACAGAAAGTTGCTGTAAAACGGGACTATAAAGACGGCACCGAACTTCATATTGCTGAAAATAAAACAGAAAAAATGGAGCTTAAAGGCTCAAATGTTATAGCTTATATTCTAGAGGACGGCACTAAAGTCATCGTCCGCCCATCCGGTACAGAGCCGAAAGTCAAGGTCTATGTCCTGTCCACAGGCAAATCAAAGAAAGAATGCGATGACAAGATAGTAGAATGCCAGGCATGGGCAGAAAGCCTTAAAAACTAAAGTCCGGAGTAAGAGACATAAAATGGAATTTATTTGCAATATATGCCCCAGAAAATGCGGTGCAGTGCGCACTGATAATGAAGGGGCGGGCTACTGCAAAGCAGAAGCCCTGCCCCGTCTTGCCAGAGCCGGACTTCACATGTGGGAAGAGCCATGCATAAGCGGTAAAAACGGCTCAGGTACAGTCTTTTTTAGCGGTTGTAACCTCCGTTGCGCCTACTGCCAGAACTATGAAATAAGCGCGAAAAATTTCGGAAAGACTGTGTCTGTATCAAGACTGCAGGATATTTTTAAAGAGCTTATAGACAAGGGCGCCCACAATATAAACCTTGTGAGCCCCAGCCATTACGCCCATGTTATAATAAAGGCCCTTGAAAAGCCCTTGCCGGTTCCCGTAGTTTGGAACACCGGCGGATACGACAGTGTGGAGACTTTAAAGGCTCTTGAAGGCAAAGTACAGATATACCTTACTGACCTTAAATATCTAGACAGCGCCATAGCGGAAAAATATTCCGCTGCAAAAGATTATCCTGAAGTCGCCCGCAGGGCTCTTGGGGAGATGTTCCGTCAGAGAGGAAAATACATCCTGGACTCCGATGGCATGATGAAAAGCGGAGTTATAGTGCGGCACTTAGTCCTTCCAGAGAATATAAAAAATACAAAACTCGTTATAAATTACATAGACCGGCATTTCTCCCAGGGGGATATTCTCTTCTCTCTAATGAGTCAGTACACCCCTGCTGGAGATATTTCCACTTTCCCGGAACTTGGCCGCAGAATAAGAAAATCCGAGTATGAGAGAGTCTGTCGGGTACTTGAAAAAAGCTCAATAACTGAAGGATTTTTCCAGGAACTGTCCTCGGCAAAGGAGGAATATATCCCCGATTTCGACCTTACAGGGGTCTGATTTATATCAAAAGCTGTCGATTTTAAGGCAAGGCCGGCAAAAATATCAAAAATTTCAAATTTTTTATTGAATAATCAGAAATATTATATTAAAATTACTCTGTTAAAAGGCTTTATTGAATGTGCAAGTCCAAATTTATTTGAAAGCAGGTCTTTATATGGAAAGATATACCGGAACAGTAGTACGCGGTATCCGCGCGCCTATAATCAGAGAAGGAGACGACCTTGCAGAGATCGTAACCGACTCCATAATGAAAGCCGCAGAATACGGCAAATTTGAGATTGGAGACAGAGACATTATCGCGGTAACAGAGTCCATCGTTGCCCGTGCCCAGGGAAACTACGCGACAGTTGACGATGTAGCAGCCGACGTAAAAGCAAAGCTGGGCGGCGGCACAATCGGCGTTATTTTCCCAATACTCAGCCGCAACCGTTTTGCAATCTGCCTGCGCGGTATAGCCGCAGGCGCAAAAAAAGTTGTATTAATGCTCAGCTATCCTTCTGATGAAGTTGGTAACCATCTTATAGATATGGACAAAGTGGACAAGTCCGGCGTCAATCCCTATACCGATGTTCTGTCCCTTGAAAAATACAGAGAACTCTTCGGCTATGAGAAGCACATCTTCACAGGCGTTGACTATGTTGAATATTATCAGCAGCTTATTGAAGAGTCCGGCGCTGAAGCTGAGATCATCTTTGCAAACGACTGCAGAGCTATTTTGAATTACACTAAGAACGTTCTCAACTGCGACATACATACAAGAGAGAGAACAAAGAGAATTCTGCTTGAAAACGGCGCCGAAAAAGTATGCTCCATGGCCGACATTCTCAATGCTCCTGTAAATGGCAGCGGTTGCAACGAAACATACGGCCTTCTTGGCTCCAACAAGTCCACAGAAGACAAGATAAAGCTCTTCCCAAGAGACTGCCAGCCTCTTGTTGAGTCCATCCAGGCTAAGATCAAGGATCTTACTGGTAAGCATGTTGAAGTTATGGTCTATGGCGATGGCGCCTTTAAAGATCCAGTAGGCAAGATTTGGGAACTTGCTGACCCCGTTGTCTCCCCCGCTTACACAAGCGGCCTTGCAGGTACACCAAACGAGCTTAAGCTCAAATACCTGGCTGACAACAATTTTGCCGATCTCTCCGGCGACGCTCTGAAAGAGTCTATCACAAAGAGCATCGTTGAAAAGGACAAGAACCTTGTTGGCAAAATGGAGACTGAAGGCACAACCCCAAGACAGTATACCGACCTTATTGGCTCCCTCTGCGACCTTACATCAGGTAGTGGCGACAAGGGTACCCCTATCGTATTTATCCAGGGTTACTTCGATAACTATTCTAACGACTAAAATGAAAATAAAAGGACGCCCAAGGGCGTCCTTTTTGTATCCAGTTTTTTCCCATTTGCAAAGCGCTGCCCGCCTTTTGGCGGGCAGCTGCTTTTTTATAATCTTTTTATATTAAGCTTCCAATATTAGAGCTTAATTCTCTCTTTTACGGCACTTAAAAATGTATCGGTGTCCGCAGGCTCAATATCATCTCCGGCAATTCTTGCAAGATCACCTGTGAGGACCCCGTCTTCAATAGCGCCAATGCAGGCCTTTTCAAGGGCGTCGGCATAATCCATAAGAGCCCTGTTACCGTCCATCTCGCCCCTCTTTCTAAGAGCACCGGACCAGGCAAATATCATAGCCGTTGGGTTTACGGATACCTTTTCGCCGGCCTTATAGCGGTAGTAGAGATCCGTTATTGTGCCGTGGGCAGCCTCATACTCAAACTTTCCGTCAGGGCTTACAAGCACGCTGCTCATCATTGCGATTGAGCCGAATGCAGCGCTTATCATATCACTCATAACATCGCCGTCATAATTCTTGCAGGCCCAGATCATGCCACCCTGGCTTGTCATTATTCCCGCAACGGCAGAATCGATCAGGGTGTATTTATATCTTATTCCCAACTTTTCAAACTCGGCTTTGTATGTAGTATCGTAGAGATCCTGGAAAATATCCTTAAACCTGTGGTCATAGATTTTGGATATAGTGTCCTTTGTGGAAAACCAAAGGTCCTCTTTTTCGGAGATAGCGTACTTGAAGCAGGCATTTGCAAAGGATGTTATGGACTTTTCGGTGTTGAACTGGCCCATTATAACATCCCCGGCCTTAAGGTCTGCTATCTTCTCCACTACCTGGCTGCCGTCTTCGCCATTGAAAACAAGCTCTGCTGTGCCGGCAGTCTCAGCTTTGTACTCCGAAGCTCTATAAATATCGCCAAAAGCATGGCGTGCAACAGTTATAGGCTTCTTCCAACCGGAAACAAGGGGCTTTATATTGTTTACGATTATAGGCTTTCTGAAAACTGTCCCGTCAAGATACGCCCTTATAGTACCGTTAGGGCTCTTCCACATTTTGGAAAGGCCATACTCCTCTACCCGCTGTGCGTTTGGTGTGATGGTAGCGCACTTTACGCCAACGCCAAGTCTGGCGATAGCCGCGGCGCTATCGGTTGTTACCTGATCCTTGGTCTTTTCCCTATTTTCAAGGCTCAGGTCATAGTACTCTGTTTTCAGCTCCACAAACGGGCAGATAAGCATATCCTTTATCTGTTTCCAAACTACTCTCGTCATCTCATCGCCGTCAAGCTCAGCGATGGGGTTCTGCATTATTATCTTTTCCATTTCTCTCTCCTTATCTCTTCCTAGAAGCGGCATAGAAATTCATCAGACAACCGTCAAGGAGTATCTGCTTCTCTTCATCTGTAAGCTGGGCCACATGGAGTGTGATATTCTCTGTACCGTTTTTTGTTACGATGACAGCTGGGAAATCACTGTCTCCGGCAATTATCTTCTTTCTGATATTTGGAACATAGATCATATCGCCTGTTTCATACTCGAAGGCCTTATCCTCGCCAACAGTAAATGGAACCATACCCCAGTTTATGCAGTTGGAGCGATAACGCTTTGTGGCGTATTCATAACATATATTAGCACAACCGCCCAAAACTCTCTGGCAAGAGGCCGCCTGTTCTCTGGCGGAACCGTCGCCAGGTCTCCGGGCGAAAATAACAGAACCCATTACAGTGTTTTTGATATCCTCGTCTGATGCTCCGGCTTTTTTCAGTGCGACTTTTACCCTCTCCGATGGGTTACCGTCTGCCAGGAGTTTCTCCTCAGCGCGGACTTTTTCGGTGTACGGTACATATTCTGGAACACGTCTGGACAGGGCAAAGCTTGAAAGCTTTATGGGGTTGGAACGGTAAGATGAAGTCTCGCCGGATGGGATGAGCTCATCGGTTGTCGTAACCTCATCCTGGATAACAGCCGCAAGCTCCATAAGGAGATTATCCTTCATCTGGGGTATCTTAGGCCACTCTGTTATGTTAGGACCGTACACAAGTTCTTTTTCCGGCTGTGCCTTGCCAAAACCGAAATAAACTCTCTTTTTATAGAGCTCAGAGTCAAATTTATAAGTTGTGTCAAAGGAGACATCATAATCGATATCAGTAGCCGGTGTGAGAACACCTTTGTTTCTGGCTGTTGCGGCGATACTTCTTGCGTCCATAAGCATAACTGCCGCCGCCTGTCCGTCGCTTGGACGGGAGCCCTCCCTGTTGGGGAAGTTGCGTGTTGTGTGGCGTATTGAAAGGCCGTTGTTTGCCGGCACATCTCCCGCACCGAAGCATGGTCCGCAGAAACATGGCTTAAATACAGCGCCGCTCTCCAGAAGGGACTGCATTATGCCACTTTTCAAAAGGGCCATATTTACAGGAGTGCTTGGCGGGTATACAGACAGATTAAATATTCCGTCTCCAATGCCATAGCCCTTGAGTATCGACGCAGCTTCAGCTATGTTTTCAAACATACCACCGGAGCAGCCTGCAATTATACCCTGGTCAACGTAGATTTTGCCGTCTTTTACCTTGTCTGTCAGTTTAAGGGTGGCTTTGCCGCCAAGCTGCTGCTGAGCTCTCTTTTCCGCCTCACGGAGTATATCTCCCGGGTTTTCAAGAAGCTCTCTTATTGTATATGCCTCTGACGGGTGGAACGGCAGCGCCGCCATAGGCTCTATAGTTGACAGGTCGATCTCAATAAGGCTGTCATAATAAGCGCCGTCAGCAGGTGCCATTTTCTTATACTCATCGCCTCTGCCGTGGTTTACAAGGTATTCCTCTACTTTGGAGTCTGTCTCCCAGATGGAGGACAGGCAGGCTGTCTCAGTTGTCATGACGTCGATGCCAATACGGAAGTCCATAGACAGTTTTTCTATGGCAGGACCACAGAACTCCAGTACCTTATTTTTAACAAAACCGTTTTTGTATACGGCGCCGCAGAGAGCAATAGCCACATCCTGAGGACCTACGCCCCTGCTTGGCTCACCTGTGAGATATACAAGCACAACCTGTGGCTCCGCAATATCGTATGTATTTTCAAGCAGCTGCTTTACAAGCTCAGGGCCACCTTCGCCAACGCCCATGGTGCCGATAGCGCCGTAGCGTGTGTGGCTGTCAGAGCCTAAAATCATCTTTCCGCAACCTGCCATCATTTCTCTTGCATACTGGTGGATTACCGCCTGGTTAGCCGGCACATATATTCCGCCATATTTTACCGCCGCGGACAGGCCGAAAGCGTGGTCATCTTCATTTATAGTACCGCCAACGGCGCAAAGGCTGTTGTGGCAGTTTGTCATGGCATATGGCACTGGGAACTTTTCAAGCCCACTGGCCTTGGCTGTCTGGATTATGCCTACGTATGTTATATCGTGGGAAATAAGACTATCAAATCTTATATTCATTATCCCGCCACCGGAATTTTTGCTGTGGCTTCTCAGGATGGAATATGCCATCGTTTTTTCTCTGGCCGCTTTATCTGGAGCGTCAGCTTTTACTATTTTACCGCCCTTCAGATAAACTCCGCCGTTTTCAAGTTTTACCATAACGGTACTCCTTTCGGGTGCACAGTATTTTAATATTAGTATACTTTATTATACAACATCTTTGCAACCGGAAATTGAAATTAAAAAATGCAAGAATATGCACAAAAAATTTCAACTAAAAATAAAATTTTTGTGTTTTTTCGAAAAATTTTCAGCCAATATAAATTTTCACCTACTAAATATTGCATTTTGCTCGATTATTTTGTATTATAGAGGAAATCTTTACGGAGGTTCGAAATTATGATGACAAACGAGACTTGGCAGTACATGGATCACCTCTATGACCAGATGGAGAAAAACTGCCATATTGACCCAAAACTATTTGATGACATTAACCTCAAACGTGGCCTCCGCAACGCCGATGGTACAGGTGTACTGGCGGGTGTTACAAGCGTGGGCAGTGTACAGGGCTATTATATAGAAGACGGTTACAGAGAACCTATTGAAGGCAAACTCTATTACAGAGGCATAAATATGGAGGATATTGTCGAGGCTCACTACCGGGACAAAACCTTCGGTTATGAGGAAGTGGCGTACCTTCTCATCATCGGAAAGCTTCCCACAAAGGAGGAGCTTGAGGAGTTCCGGTCAGTTCTCTCCGGAGCTCAGGAGCTTCCATCCGGCTTTTTCGAGGACACAATACTTAAAGTCCCCAGTGCCAACATCATGAATAAGCTGGCAAGGAGCGTTCTTGCCCTCTACTCCTACGACAACAACCCGGAGAGCAGCTCTGCCGCAAACATGCTTCGTCAGTGTCTTGAGCTTATTGCCAGATTCCCTACTATTGTGGCCCACTCATACGCTGCGAAAAAGCACTATTTTGACGGTCAGTCTCTTTATATTCACAACCCGAAACCGGAGCTCTCAGAAGCAGAGAACTTCCTTAGGATGCTGCGCCATGACAAGAGCTATACACCGGAAGAAGCGCGGCTTTTAGACCTTATGCTGATGATACAGGCTGAACATGGCGGCGGTAACAACTCAGCCTTTGTCTGCAGAGCACTGTCATCCAGCGGCACCGACACTTACAGCGCAATCGCCGGAGCTGTCAGCTCCCTTAAAGGGCCTCTCCACGGCGGCGCAAACGCCAAGGTAATGGAGATGGTTGACTATGTGAAAGATGCCGTCTCTGACTGGAATGATGAGGATGAGATAAAATCTTATATAAGAAAACTTGTCCGCAAAGAAGCTGGCGATAAGTCAGGTAAAGTCTACGGTCTCGGCCATGCGGTATACACTCTGTCCGACCCAAGGGCAAAACTTCTAAAACGCTACGCAGTAGAAGTCGCCACCGAGAAAGGATATCTTGATGAACTTAACCTTATTATGAACATCGAAAAATGCGGTGTTCCGGTAATAATGGAAGAGAAAAAGATGGATATACCAATCTGTGCAAATGTGGATCTATATACCGGCATGATTTATAAAATGCTGGGCATACCTGAGGAACTCTGTACCCCTCTGTTTGCAATCGCCCGCATAGCAGGCTGGTGCGCCCACAGAATAGAAGAGGCTACCACAGGCGGAAGACTCTACCGCCCAGCTTACAGGGCTGCTGTCAGGAAAGTTCCCTATGTGGATATCGCCCATAGAAAATAGACATTTGAGTAACGCAAAGAGGAAGATTGTACGATCTTCCTCTTTTGTATATATACATAACATAGTCTCACTTTACGCACTGGACTTAAATGGTTTTAAGTTCTATTGACAATATCCCTTTTTTTAATGTATAATGTTTTCAGCTCGCAGGAAGCAGCTATACTGGCGCAGAAGCCGCCTTTAATTAACACTTTCGAATCTTAAAATAAAGCCATGAAGGTACAAATTTTTTCAGTAGAAAATATTTGTACCTTTTTTGTGTTTTCAGGCTTAAAAATAAGATTTGAATCGAAAATTGAAGGAGAGAAAATATGAAGAAAAAAATTTTTGCAATGCTGATCTCACTGTCCCTCATTCTGTCTTTCGCCGCCTGCGGAGGTGGAGATGACAAGACAACGGATACAGATGTCTCAACCCTTGTCTACGGCAGTGGAGACTACACAAGGATAAACCCGGCCATGGATGAGCATGGCGAGATAAATATCCTCATCTTTGATGGTCTCACAGCTCACGACGGAGACAACAAAGTCGTACCCGCTCTTGCGAAAAGCTGGGAGTACGATGAGGCGACTTACACATACACATTCCATCTTGAAGAGGATGTAAAATGGCACGATGGTGAGCCTTTCACCGCCAATGATGTAAAATTTACCATTGAAGCAATAATGGACCCTGAAAACGGCTCTGAAAACGCCCCTAACTATGAGGATGTTGAAGAGATAACAGTTATAGATGATCATACTATATCCTTTAAACTCACAGCTCCAAATGTAGCTTTTCTCGACTATATGACTATGGCAATTCTGCCTGAGCACCTTCTGGAAGGAGAGGATATGCAGACTTCAGACTTCTTCCGCAGCCCTGTTGGTACAGGCCCATACAAATTTGAAAGCTGGGAAGAAGGTCAGGCTATCACCCTTGTTAAAAACGAGGACTATTTCAAGGGCGCTGCCAATATAGATAAAATCATTTTCAAGATAGTAACTGATGACAACGCAAAAGCTATTCAGCTTAAGTCCGGCGAGCTGGATCTTGCACTTCTCACTCCGAAAGATGCCGAAACATTTGAGGACCTTGAGGGCTATACAAGATACGACATGCAGACATCGGATTACAGAGCCATCGCCTTCAACTTTGCAAACGAGTACTGGCAGGAAAATGCCGACATAATCCCCGCTATCTGCTACGGTATTGACAGACAGGCTATAATCGACTCCGTTCTTTTAGGTCAGGGCGAGGCAGCTTACAGCCCGATACAGAGAAACGTATACAACTCTGAAGATATAGAGCATTACGACTATAATCCTGAAAAGGCAAAGCAGATTCTTGAGGACGCCGGCTGCACTATGGGTGATGACGGCTACTATTATAGAGACGGCGAGAAGATTGGCTTTGTGCTCAATGTAGGCGCAGGTGATCAGGTAAGACTTGATATCGCAAACATTGCCGCTCAGCAGCTGGGTGAGATCGGTATCGACGTTAAAGTTGAGATACCCGCTCAGGTAGACTGGGCTGGCCAGATGGCATATCTTATGGGCTGGGGTAGCCCATTTGACGCTGACGACCACACATACAAGGTTTTCGGCACAGACAAAGGTGCAAACTACACAAGCTATTCTAACGAGCTTGTTGACAAGTACTTGAAAGAGGCAAGAGAGTCTGACGATGAGGAAACAAGAGCCCAGGCATACGCAAACTTCCTTGAGGCTCTTGCTGAAGACCCAGCATACGCCTTTATCTGCTATATCGACGCAAACTATGTGGCCACATCTTCCCTGTCCGGAATTGACCCTGACACAGTAATGGGCCACCACGGCGTAGGCATTTTCTGGAACGTTACCGAGTGGACAATCGAAGAATAATATTTACTGTTATCCGGAGGCGGAAACCGTCTCCGGATAACCTGGGATAATGGGAAATGGAAAATATTTTAGAAGTAAAAAATCTGTCAGTTAGTTTCAATACTCAGTACGGCGAAATTCAGGCCGTAAGAGACGTGTCCTTTGACCTGAAAAAGGGCGAGACTCTAGCTATTGTTGGCGAGTCAGGTTGTGGCAAAAGCGTTTTATGTAAGACCATAATGAAGCTTCTGCCCTCTACCGCCTATATCAAAAATGGCAGCGTCATTGTGGACGGCGCTGATATAACAAATTACAGTGATAGGCAAATGCGTCATCTGAGAGGCAGGACCTTTTCGATGATTTTCCAGGACCCAATGTCCTCCCTCAATCCCACTTTGACCGTAGGCTTCCAGATAGCAGAAGCAGTCAAAGCCCACAGCCAGGATCTGACAAAATCCCAGATAAAAGAAAGAGTAATGGAACTGATGAAACTTGTGGGTATAGACAACCCAGCAGAAAGGTATGGTAGTTATCCTTACAATTTTTCCGGCGGCCAGCGCCAGAGACTTGTTATGGCCATAGCTTTAGCATCCAGCCCAAAAATACTCTTTGCCGACGAGCCAACTACATCTCTTGATGTAACTATTCAGGCACAGATACTGGACCTTCTTAAAAATATACAATCAGAACTAGGCACATCCACAATTTTCGTATCTCATGACCTTGGTGTCGTAGCCAGGATCGCCGACCGTGTGGCAGTTATGTACGCGGGAAAGCTTGTGGAGATCGGCACTGTAAACGAGATTTTTTACGATCCTCGCCACCCATACACATGGAGCCTTATGCGCTCACTGCCATACTTTTCAAAAGGCAAGGATGCCCTTTACTCCATTCCCGGTATGCCTCCAAGTCTTATTGATCCCCCTGTTGGTGATGCTTTCGCCTTCAGGAACGAGTACGCTCTCAGAATAGATTACGAGAAGCAGCCTCCCTTTTTTAAGGTAACAGATACGCATTATGCCGCCACCTGGCTTTTGGACGAGAGAGCTCCAAAAATAACGCCGCCTATTGACAGAGGTGTTAAATGAACAGTTTAATCGAAATAAAAAACCTGAATCATAAGTTCAGTCTGACTAAAAAAATAAAGATTAACGCACTGGAGGACGTCTCTATGTCTATAAATAAGGGGGAGATTTTCGGCCTTGTGGGTGAGTCCGGCGCTGGAAAATCCACCCTGGCAAGATGTCTTATGAACATATACACTCCCTCTTCCGGAGAGATTTTTTACAGTGGCATAAACACCTGCGACAAAAACGAGTTCAGGAAAAACAGAAAATTCCTTCAGACCAGCAGACAGATCGTCTTTCAGGACTCCGCCTCCAGTTTGAATCCACGCATGAGCGTGTCAGATATAATCACCGAACCTTTAGTTATAAACAAAGCAAAGCCCACTCACGGGTCATACCGGGACGAAGCGGCATATCTTATGGAACTTACCGGTCTCTCCCCTGCCCTGCTGGAAAGCTTTCCAAACGAGCTGTCCGGTGGTCAGCGACAGAGAGTGGCCATATGCAGAGCACTGGCACTTGACCCAACGCTTCTTTTGGCTGATGAGCCGATTGCCTCCCTTGACGTGTCTATTCAGGCTCAGATAGTCAATCTGTTTCTGAAGCTTCAGAGAGAGCGTGGATTTACTCTTGTATTTATCGCCCATGATCTTGCAATGGTGGAATTTCTGTGCGACAGAGTCGGCGTCATGTATCAGGGGCATCTTGTAGAGGTAGCACCATCAAAAGAGCTGTTTTCAAGCCCCATGCATGAATACACAAAAGCTCTGCTCTCGGCAATTCCAATCCCCGATCCCGTGGCTGAGCGGAACAGGATTATCCCTGTTTTTGACGGGATACAGCTTGGAAAAGGGGAAATGAGAGAGGTCCTGCCGGGCCATTTTGTCCGCTGCGAAAGAGGTGACAATGCTATATGAGGAAAAATAGAGCCGCATATTATGGAAAAAAGCTGCTGATTTTTCTAATTAGTATATTTGTTTTGTCCATAGCTGTATTTTATATTTCCCGTATCGCCCCAGGCGACCCTCTGGTCTCTTACTATGGAGAGAGAGCGGAGAAAATGACTCCTGAAGAGAAGGATCTGGCCAGGGAAAAGCTGGGTTTAAACGATGCAATATATGTCCAGTACATAAAGTGGCTAAAAGAGGCGTTTAAAGGCAATTTCGGCATTTCCTTCAAATATAAACAGGATGTCCTGTCAGTCATATCGGGCAGGATAACAAACACTCTGATTTTGGGCGGCATAGGGTTTATACTACTTTTTGCACTTGCCCTACTCCTTGGCATATTCTGCGCATGGCACGAGGACAGGCTTCCTGACAGAATAGTCTGCCAGATAGGCACGGCTACAAGCTGCATACCTGAGTTCTGGCTGGCCCTTGTCCTTATTTTAGTGTTTGCCATGATGCTGCGCATACTGCCAAGCAGCGGCGCCTACACAATTGGCGGCGGCGGCATTGCTGACAGGATAGAACACCTTATTCTGCCTGTAACTGTTCTTATTATCAACCATTTGTGGTATTATGCATACATGATACGTAACAGGCTCCTTGAGGAGGTAAGAGAGAACTATGTACTCCTTGCTAAGACAAAGGGCCTTAGCAAAGGGAAAATACTTTTTACCCACTGTCTGAGAAATATACTGCCATCATTTCTCAGCCTTATGGCCATATCCGTACCCCATATAATGGGTGGTACTTACGTTATTGAGACCGTATTCTCCTATCCGGGCATAGGCACTCTCGCCTACGAGAGTGCAAGATACCACGACTACAACCTTCTTATGGTCCTTTGCATTTTCACCGGTATAGTGGTCATCTTTTTCAATATCCTTGCCCAGATAATAAACGAGCGCATTGATCCCCGCATGAAGGCGGAAGAGGCGCTGGAATCCGGAGGTGATACGGTAAGTGGATAAGCAGTTTGAACTTGTGGGCATTGTAAACGCCCCCGACGATGGGGAAAAGGGCCGAAAAACCGCTGTTAAAAAGCGGCCTGTAGTCTCCGCCGTGATACTGGCCCTTATTGTACTTATCTGTCTTTTCTGCAATCTTGTGATGACGAAAGACCCAACTTATATGGACCTTTATAACTGCAACGTCTTCCCTAATGGAGAGTTTCTCTTCGGCACAGACATGTTAGGTCGGGATATCTTTTCCATGATATGGTATGGGGGCCGTATTTCCCTTTTTATCGGGTTTTTCTCTACCCTTATATCAACATTCCTGGCTATCGTAATCGGCTCAGTCAGCGGTCTTGCTTCCCCTGCTGTGGATACGGTGATAATGCGGGCCACGGATATCTTCCTCAGCATACCAAGCCTTCTTATAATCATCCTTATTCAGGCAATACTGGGCACCGCAAACGCCCTTTCAATATCATTTGTCATCGGCATAACAAGCTGGACAAGTATTGCCAAGGTAGTTCGCACTGAGGTTTTGAGGATAAGAAACAGCGAATATGTCATTGCCGCCCGGTGTATGGGCTCAGGGCTTTTTCATATTATACTGAAACATTTGATTCCTAACTTCATTTCTTCTATAATGTTCATGGTAATAATGAACATACGCAGTGCCATAGTTACTGAGTCCACCCTCAGCTTTATGGGCATGGGTCTCCCTGTTGAGATAATCTCCTGGGGAAGTATGCTCTCTCTTGCGGAGAGAGCGCTGATGACGAGCTCCTGGTGGATGATCGTCATCCCGGGTCTGTTTCTTGTGGCCACGCTGCTCTGTATTACCAATATAGGAAACTACATAAGAAAAGAAAACAACAAATCCCACAGCAATTTGTGAGAGAAAGGATAACTTCAGTGGATCTCAAAACTTTTTTTACAGAAAATAACAAAGTGGCCCTGGCCTTCTCCGGCGGTGTGGACTCGGCATACCTGCTGTATGCCGCCATTCAAAACGGTGCGGACGTTACAGCATACTATGTAAAATCCGCATTCCAGCCCCAGTTTGAGCTGGATGACGCCAAACGTCTTGCAGATGGACTGGGCGCTAAAATAAAGATAATCCATGCTGACGTTCTTGCAAATGATGATGTCGTCAAAAATCCGGCAAACAGGTGTTACTACTGCAAAAAAATCATCTTTTCCCTTATCCTCAAAGCTGCCGCAGAGGACGGATACAGCGTTATAATCGACGGCACAAACGCCTCTGACGATGTCGGAGACAGACCAGGTATAAAAGCTCTGCGGGAAATGGAAGTCAAATCTCCTCTTCAGCTCTGCGGTCTTACTAAGGATATGATAAGGGATCTTTCCAAAAAGGCCGGCCTTTTCACATGGGACAAGCCTTCATATGCCTGTCTTGCCACAAGGATACCTACAGGCGAAATTATAACTGAGGAAAAGCTTTCCGCCACGGAGAGATCCGAGGAGTTTCTGTCATCTCTCGGCTTCAGGGATTTCCGTATAAGACGTGCCGGCGGTGCGGCAAAGCTCCAGATACCTGCGGGACAGATAGATCTCGTAATAAAAAACAGAGAAAAAATTGTTGAGCAGTTAAAGAAGGATTATAGTTCTGTACTGCTCGATTTGGAGGTACGCAATGAACAGTGAGATAAAGAAGATTTTATCACAGGTAAAGACTGGGGATCTGTCTGTTGACGATGCCCTGCTAAAAATCAAAATGCAACCTTTTGAGGACCTTGGCTACGCAAAAATTGACACCCACAGAAGCATACGCCAGGGTGCTGCTGAGGTTATCTACGGCGCCGGAAAAACAGGCGAACAGATTCTGGGCATCGCAAAAGCTATGTCTGCCTCAGGCCAAAAGACGATTTTGATAACACGAATGTCAAAAGAAAAGGCCGACGTTGTAAAAAGTGAACTGAAGCTTTTCTATGACGAAAATTCCGGTGTAGGCATCGTCGGAGATGTTCCAATTCCTGATGGCATAGGAAAGATCGTCGTTGCCACCGGCGGCACAAGCGACATGCCTGTTGCCGAGGAAGCCGCTCTCACTGCCGAAGCCCTTGGTAATGAGGTTGTACGTCTTTATGACGTTGGCGTTGCTGGCCTCCACAGACTCCTTGCCCACATGGATGAGATAATGAGCGCAAATGTAATTGTCGCTGTGGCGGGTATGGAAGGTGCTCTTGGCAGCGTCGTAGGTGGCCTTGCTGACTGCCCTGTAATTGCCGTTCCCACAAGCGTAGGTTATGGTGCCTCCTTCGGCGGCGTTTCCGCACTCCTCTCCATGCTCAACTCCTGCGCTAGCGGCGTTTCCGTTGTAAATATCGATAACGGCTTCGGCGCCGGTTATCTTGCCAGCATGATAAACCATATTGAACCAAAACATCAGGAGGAGAAAAAATGAAAACTATATATATAGACTGCTCAATGGGCGCAGCCGGCGATATGCTCACCGCCGCCCTTATTGAATTGCTGCCCGATCAGGATAAATTTTTGGATAAACTTAACTCTCTCAATATTCCAGGCGTCCGCTACGAAAAAGAACCTTCCGTAAAATGCGGTATTACCGGAACTCATATGTCCGTTAAGATAAACGGCCAGGAAGAGGATGAGTATTACGAGCATCACAGCCATGATCGCGACCACGGACACTCTCATGACCACGAGCACCCTCACGACCATGAG
Organism: uncultured Oscillospiraceae bacterium; assembly: GCA_944387845.1. GTDB lineage: Bacteria > Bacillota > Clostridia > Oscillospirales > Oscillospiraceae > CALXGH01. The sequence continues at coordinate 1,872 of CALXGH010000022.1, read as the reverse complement.
CCCTCCCATGACCATGAGCACGAACATCATCACGATCATGACCATGACCATGAACACTCCCATGACCACAAGCACTCCCATGACCATGAACATCCTCACAACCACGAGCACTCTCACGATCACGAGCATGGCCATTCTCACCACCACAGCGGCCTTCACGATATAGAGCACATTTTAAGCCACACAAACATACCTGAGAAAGTAAAAGAAGATGTTCTATCTGTATATAAGCTCATCGGTGAGGCTGAGAGCGATGCCCACGGCGTTCCAGTTGACCAGATACATTTCCACGAAGTTGGCACAATGGACGCAATCGCTGATATTGCGGCAGTATGTATGCTCATGAACGAGCTCAGCCCGGACCAGGTTGTGGTCTCCCCTGTACATGTTGGCAGTGGCCAGGTCAAGTGTGCCCACGGTGTTCTCCCTGTACCCGCTCCGGCTACTGCGTTTATCCTCAGGGATGTTCCTATCTACGGCGGCAAAATAAAAGGTGAACTCTGCACACCTACTGGCGCAGCTCTTCTTAAGCATTTTGCCACTAAATTTGGCGATATGCCTGTTATGAAAACAGAGGCTATCGGTTACGGTATGGGCAAAAAAGACTTTGAGGCTGCCAACTGCGTAAGAGTCATGATGGGTCAGACTGAGAACAAGGCTGACACTGTATACGAGCTCTCCTGCAATGTTGACGATATGACCGCCGAGGAGATAAGCTTTGCTATGGACAGACTTTTTGAGGCCGGCGCCATCGAAGTTTACACTACAGCCATCGGCATGAAGAAATCCCGCCCTGGCATTCTTATAAAAGCCATGTGCCGTGAAAACAGCAGGGAGAAAATCGCTGAGACAATGTTCAAGCACACTTCAACCATAGGTATCCGTGAATCCAAAGCCGACAGGTATGTACTCAAAAGATCTATATCAGAGCTTGACACCCCCTACGGCAAAGTCAGAGTCAAAAATTCCGAGGGTTATGGCGTAAAACGCGCAAAATACGAGTATGAAGATCTCAGCAGAATTGCAAGAGAAAAAGGCATGAGCATTGATGAAGTGCGTCATCTTGTCTCAGATCTGTAATCTTTCCAATGAAAAAATAAAAAGGGTAATTTCCTAAATGGAAATTACCCTTTTATTTTTATAGTTTTTATGGAAAACGTTTCTCCCAAACGGGATGTCCATTTTCTATAACGCTGGATTTAAGGATGAATAATTATTTCATTGCCTCTTCAACAGCAACTGCAACAGCAACTGTAGCACCAACCATTGGGTTGTTGCCCATGCCGAGGAAGCCCATCATCTCAACGTGAGCAGGAACGGAAGAAGAACCTGCGAACTGAGCGTCGGAGTGCATACGTCCCATTGTATCTGTCATACCATAGGAAGCCGGGCCTGCAGCCATGTTATCAGGATGAAGTGTACGACCTGTGCCACCGCCGGAAGCAACGGAGAAGTATTTCTTGCCCTGCTCGATGCATTCTTTCTTGTATGTGCCGGCAACAGGGTGCTGGAAACGTGTTGGGTTTGTGGAGTTACCTGTGATGGAAACGTCAACGCCCTCAAGGTGCATGATAGCAACGCCTTCACGAACATCGTCAGCGCCGTAGCAACGTACAGCAGCACGCTCACCGTCGGAGTAAGGAATTTCTTTTACTACGTTAACTTTACCTGTGTAATAGTCAAACTGTGTCTGAACATAAGTAAAGCCATTGATACGAGAAATGATCTGAGCAGCGTCTTTGCCGAGGCCGTTGAGGATAACTCTCAGAGGAGTCTTGCGGGCCTTGTTTGCGCTCTTTGCAAGACCGATAGCACCTTCAGCAGCAGCGAAGGACTCGTGGCCTGCCAGGAATGCGAAGCACTTTGTCTCTT
>CALXGH010000021.1 GCA_944387845.1 uncultured Oscillospiraceae bacterium | reverse complement strand
TTCAACACCATATTTTTCCCTGATAAACTGGGCTACATTTTCCGCGCCTTCCGGATCGCTGCGGTAGTTTATCACAAGATTCGCGCCCTCATTTGCCAGCGCTTCGCAGCAGCCTCTGCCGATGCCTTTCGTGCCGCCTGTTACTACGGCAACTTTTCCTTTCAATCCAAGATCCACGCCAAAACCTCCTTAGCTATTTTCTCACGACGAAACCCGTCTTGCTTACAGTATATCATCTTTAAAATATATTTTCACTCTTATTTAATATGCCAAAAAACACAAAAGCAGTACGCCCAAATTGGGCATACTGCTGATTTTATCCCGCTATTGACTTTTTGTATTCCGCCGCCGCCTTTATCTGTTCCCCAGCAGCTATTATCGTCGTTTCCGTTATATTTTCGCCGCCGGTTAGACGGGCGATCTCCATGTTGCGGCCACGGCTGTCAAGCTTCGTTATCTTTGTGTATGTTCTGCCTTCTGATTCCTCTTTTTTTATCTCATAGTGGTCGTCTGCCATAACAGCAATCTGCGGAAGATGGGTAACGCATATTACCTGCTTACCCCTTGCCAAACTTGCAAGCTTTTCCCCGACTCTCTGAGCCGCTATACCAGAAACGCCTGTGTCGATCTCATCAAATACCATCGTCTCAACAGTATCATTTTCTGCCAGAACATTTTTCATAGCCAGCATTATCCTTGAAAGCTCACCGCCGGAGGCTATCTTGCTTATTCTTCCGGGTTTCTCCCCGGCATTTGCGCTCATTTCAAACCTGACTTCGTCCATACCTGAAGCAGTAACTTCGTCTAGCTTTTCTATCCTGACTTTGAACTGTACTTTCGGCATAGAAAGGGACGCAAGCTCTGATCTTATCCGCTCTTCCAGCTCTTTCGCAGCCTTTGCCCGCTCTGATGATAGTTTTTCCGCAGCTTTAAGGGTTATTTTGTGCTGCTTTTCAAGTTCCTTATGGAGCCGCTCTATTTTATCCGCTGAGTATTCTATACTATCCAGTTCCTCTTCACAGCGCTCAAGATACTGGAGCATTTCCTCTTCACTGTCGCCATACTTTACAGACAGTTTTCTTAAAAGTGCAAGTCTTGACTCAAGCTCATCCAGCTCCTCTGGTGAAAAATCCAGAGACTCTCTTATGTCCCTGAGTTGCTCAGCGATATCCTGAGCCGTGTACTCCATGTCTGTAAGACTTTTTTCTATCTCGGAAAACTCATCAGAATATCTCGTTGCCGAAAATACAGAATATCTTGCCTGGCTTATAAGGCTTATTGCGCCATCAGCTCTATCCGAACCATAAAGGGCAAAAAATGCGTCATCCACAGCACCGCTGAGCTTTCCCGCGTTTTGCAAAAGGTCTCTACGCTTTGTCTTTTCCTCTCTCTCACCGGGCCTTATCTCCGCACGTCTCAATTCATCTGTCTGAAAACGCAGGGTATCTATCCTTATCTGTTTTTCTCTCTCGTCCATATCAAGAGACTCTATCTCTTTTTTTATGTCTGTATATTTTGAATACTCCTTCTGGTACTCCCGGAGGGTCTCTTCCATCTTTCCGAAACTGTCCAGATACTGTCTATGGAATTTTTCATCAAGCAGCTTCTGGCCATCGTTCTGGCCATGTATGTCCAAAAGAAGCCTCCCCAACTCTCTGAGCTGAGATACTGAAACTGGGATACCATTTACCCTGCATGTGTTTTTGCCGTCAGAAGATATCCTACGCATTATAAATATCTCTTCGTCCTCAGGCTCTATTCCGTTCTCCTCACACCACGACTGCACATTTTCACTAGAGAACACAGCCGTAATACTGGCACTATTTGCGCCAGATCTCACAAGGTCCTTAGATGTTCTGCCGCCCAAAACAGCCCCAAGAGAATCAATAACAATGGTTTTTCCCGCGCCTGTCTCACCGGTCAGCACATTGAGCCCCGGCGAAAGTTCCACATCCGCTTTCTCTATAACGGCAACGTTTTCTATATGAAGAGTCTTTAACATATAACCGCCTCCTGTTTCAAAAGGCTAAATCACATAAATTCTCTGATTTCCTTACAAAATCTCTTGGCCGCTTCAGTATCGATCATGGCGATAAAACTTGTGTCATCGCCTGCCAGAGTACCTACAAGGTCCTTGATATTCATGTTGTCAAGGGCACTACTGGCCGCGTTTGCGAGACCAGGTAAGGTTTTTATGACGATAAGATTCTGCGCCTGCTCTACCGATACAACACATTCCTTGAAAATTGTGTGGAGCTTATCCATATAGTCGGTACCTTCTTTTATAGCAGTAGCATATCTGTATGTGCCTTTAGGCGTAAGCTCTTTTATGAGTCGAAGCTCCTTTATGTCCCTGGAAATCGTGGCCTGGGTGCTCTTTACGCCTGCATCCTCTAGGGCTTTTATAAGCTGATTCTGCGTTTCGATATCGTTGTTTGAAATTATATCAAGTATTATCTTCTGTCTGTTGTTCTTCATTATCTCTCACCCAATTTTTCTATTACAGTCTCATAAAAGCTCTTATCAGTAACTTTTATAAATCTCATTTTATGTCTTGATCTTCTGACTTTTATAATATCTCCAGATTGAAGTTTTACTCCTTCACATCCGTCTGCCGACACATATGCGTTTTTGTTGGCCAAATTATTTATAATGACGAGTATCTCTCTGTCCGGCGCTAAAACATAAGGCCTTGCTCCCAGAGAATGGGCGCATATAGGAGTTATAATGAAGTTCTCCGCCTCTGGTTCAACTATCGGACCTCCGGCTGCCATGGAGTACGCCGTAGACCCTGTGGGCGATGCTATTACCAGGCCATCGCCATAAATCTGGGTCATTTTTATACCATCAACAAAAACGCTGATATCCAGCATTCTTGAAAAACCACTTACAGCCGCGTCGTTTACGGCAAAATCCGAAAACAACTTCTCGCCATTGCGAAACACTGTAACATCCAACATCATTCTCTTGTCAAAAATGTAATCGCCCTGGGTAGCGTTTAAAATCATTTCTATACTGGATTCGTCGAGTTCTGCAAGGAAGCCCTTCTTACCTTTGTTTATTCCTATAACAGCTTTCCCGTATGGCGCTGCAGCACGTACGACATGCATAACAGTTCCGTCTCCGCCGATTGCTACTGCAAATTCACAGTCTGAAATCATTTTGGAGATTTTCTCTTTGTCTGCCCGCAGGTTGCTGTAATCCACAGAACATATTATTCCCTCGGCACTGCCATCTAAAATTTTCTTAACTTTCTCGGCAGTTTTAAATCCCTTGTCCCTTTCGGGGTTTGAGCAAATAAGTATCTTTTTCATCTATTCAAGCTCCCCATGAGAGGCTTCAACGATTGCCTCGGTATCGATTTCCACGCTATCCGCATCTTTCAAAGTAAGATGTCCCAGATATTCTATGTTGCCCTCAGGCCCCCGTATAGGAGAAAACGTTATTCCCAATACATTAAATCCGGCTTCTTTCGCGTTCGCTATAAAATTATCCAAAACCTCTTTATGGACGGCTCTATCCCGCACTACGCCCTTTTTGCCAACTTTATCTTTGCCAGCTTCAAACTGTGGTTTTATAAGGCAAAGCACCTGACCATCCGGTCCGAGAAGTTCTCTCACCACAGGCAAAACCAGTTTAAGCGATATGAACGATACATCTATAACCGCAAGAGAGGGCTCGTCCGGCACCTGTTCTTTCGTTACGTACCGGATATTAGTCCGCTCCATAACAACTACACGCTCGTCGCTTCTTATACTCCAAGCAAGCTGTCCATATCCAACATCTATTGCGTATACTTTCACGGCTCCATTTTTGAGAAGGCAATCTGTAAAACCGCCTGTTGATGCGCCACAGTCAATACAAGTCAGCCCCTTCGGAGATACGCCAAAATATTTCAGCGCTTTCTCCAGTTTTAGCCCACCGCGACTTACATATTCAAGGGTATTTCCTTTTATCTCCACCTGGCAATCATCATTTACGCTCATACCCGGCTTGTCATGCCTTACACCATCCACAAACACAATACCACTCATGATTGTTGCCTTCGCTTTTTCCCGGCTGGGTATAAGTCCACGATCTACCAATAGGACATCCAGTCTGACTTTGCTCATTTCTCAAATTCCTCCGCAATCGCCAGGGCTACGCTTTCAGCATCGATACCACAAAGCTTATAAAGACTTTTTATATCTCCATGCTGAACAAAACCATGGCCCAGATTCTTATACAAAACGCTCTTCAGTGGAATACTTCTCTTTAATATCTCACAACTTACCTTCTCGCCTATACAGCCGCTCATTACCGTCTCTTCAAGAAACAGCACACGGTTTGTTTTTTCAAGGGACGGTATAATATGCGAATAATCCACCGGCCATATCCTGCCCAGCTTTACTATCTCAATATCAATACCTTTTGCTTCCAGTATTTCCGCCACATCCAGAGCTGTGTTTACCGATATACCGTAAGTTATAATAGTAAAATCTCTACCCTCTCGAATAATTTTCGAGCTGTCGCAGCCGCCGTCTATATAACGGCCTTCTTTACCTCTCGGGTATCTTATAGCAACAGGACAGTTATCCTGTTTTATAGTTTTCTCAAGCATATCTTCAGTTTCTTGGAAACTGGCAGGTGCATAAATTTTGAAATTTGGAACGCTGGATATGTATGATACGTCAAAGACACCATGGTGGGTCTCTCCATCCGCTCCTACAAGCCCCGCTCTATCTACAGCAAAAACTGCATGGAGATTGGATATTGCCACATCATGAATAAGCATATCATAAGATCTTTGCAAAAATGTGGAATAGACAGCAAAGATAGGGATAGCCCCCTCTTTTGCCATACCAGCGCACATGGCCGCTGCATGTTCCTCCGCAATACCTACGTCAAAGAATCGATCAGGGTGTTTCCTGTAAAAAGGCCCAAGCCCTGTAGAGCGCCCCATGGCTGCGGTTATGGCGCATATACGGCTGTCTTCATCTGCCAGAGACGACAGTTTTTCACCGAAAGCCGCAGAAAAGTCTTTATCCTCTCTCTTCTGTACACCTTCATTTTTATTAAATGGTGGTACTGAATGGTATCTACTGGGATCCGCCTCAGCAAAGGAATAGCCCTTGCCTTTTTTTGTTATGGCGTGTATAAGCACCGGCTTATTCATGCTCTTTGCCAGGGAGAGAACATATATCATCATATTTATGTCATGGCCGTTTACCGGTCCCAAATATTCAAATCCCATCTCCTCGAACATACTACATGGTAAAAATGCCTCTTTAACGGCAGTTTTAACTTTATGCAGCACTTTATGAGGGCCTCTGAAGATTGGTACTTTTGAAACCACACTTCTATAAGCCCTCTTGAACTTCATATACCCAGGCTTCAGCCTCTGGTGGGCAAGACTTCTGGCTATACCGCCCACATTGAAGTCAATAGCCATTCTGTTATCGTTTAATATAACGATCATAGGCTCTCCGCTGTCTCCAGCGTCAGAAAGGCCCTCATAGGCCGTGCCGCCTGTTAGAGCACCATCTCCAATCAGCGCAACCACGCTGTAATCTTCTCCTCTGATGGTTCTAGCTCTGGCCATTCCCAATGCCACAGACACAGAATTTGAGGCATGACCGGCGATAAACGCGTCATGTTCACTCTCACAGGGTTTGGGAAATCCGGCTATACCGCCGAACTTTCGCAAAGTGTCAAAACTATCTTTTCTCCCTGTAAGTATCTTGTGCACATAGCACTGATGTCCCACATCAAAAACCAGCCTATCCCTGGACGTGTCAAAGACTTTATGTATTGCGATAGTAGTCTCCACAATACCAAGGTTCGCGCCAAGATGTCCGCCTGTTTTTGAAACATTATCTATAAGAAACTGACGAATCTCATAAGCGAGGGCATAAAGTTCTTCTTTATTCAGATTTTTCATATCTTCCGGAGAATTAATTTTTTCCAAGATACTCAATTAACTTTTGCCTCTTTTTCTTCTAAATATTCCGCCAAACCAGTTTATAACCTTACCTACCGCCAAAACGATTTTGACATTGCTGTTTATTGCAACTTTCTTGCCGAGGGCTTTGCCGCCGATGGTGAGGCCGGCTACCATACCGGAAATGAGTACAGCCAAAACAGCCTCCTTCCAGCCAAGGCCAGAAGCCAGATTTACAACTATAACGGCGCTGGTGGTACCACTCATGATTCCACATATATCACCCACAACGTCATTGCATATACTGGAAACCTTTTCCGCGTTTCTCAGAAGCATTATGGCCTCTCCCGCACCTCTTTCACCATGCGAGGCTATAGAGTGAAAAGGCGCCTCCTGAGAACTGGTTACAGCAACGCCGATTATATCAAAAACTATACCGATTATAATAAAAACCGCCAAAACGGAAAACGCCATGGCATAGCCTGCTCCGTCAAGCACAGCCTCGGAAATTATACTAAAGGTCATCGACATGGCTATGCTCAAAATAATTATCTGAACAATCCACAACCTATTAGATTTAGCTTTCATTATTCACAATTTCCCCCAAATAAAAAGCCCATTTCCGCCCGAACTCATCAGTTTGATTATATCAAGCCAAGGTTCAAACCGACGCTTCAGGTCCACGAAATGGACACATAACTTTTGATTATATAGGCGGCAGCAAATAAAGTAAATCTTACGGCTTAGGTACGGGTTGGATTTCCCCCGAAGCTACCCTTCGTTGCCGATCAGGGCGGTTTCCCTTTAAAACTTCGTTCAGAACGTTGCCACTTTCTGCTACCCGACTGCCACTCAGACCGTACCGCAATCCCTTACTTGCCCATATTAGACAGCCTAGGTGTTTTCCACTGCAGTCAAACCGACTCCTATCCTCTTTTGCAGAAAATATTTCAAGAGCGATGCCAAGACTCGTCGTGGCCATGACAAGCCCGGCCTTATGCTCTATCCGCAGATTCCACTCAAGGCAGGCTACTCTGCACACAGCGTCAGGCGAAAAAAGTCGCTTACGCACCGCATTGCAGGTTTAATCCCGCTCCGTACGAAAGTCGATGTACTTTCGCGTTTCGTTTCGCACGAGGGCGGGTCTCCACACTTGCAGGGTCGGGTCTTCTATGCCATTAGAAATCGCCCTACAAATGCAAGCTTTCCAGCTTCCCCCCAGCATCCACCCCAAACTGGGCGTTCAAGGCAAACACAAGGGACTTCACAGTTGTGCCCTTTAAAGGATTTTTAGGCCCTTCTTGAGAGCCGGCAGATCTGACTAGGATACTGCGCCGCCAAATATATATCTTATTGATTATTCATTATATATGAATTATATTCATTTTTCAATATTTTTATAAATAGTTTACAAATCGCCCATTTAGCTCTTTCGGCCAGCCAAATATTCCGCCAGCTTTAGCAGAAAATCAACATTGCAAAATTTTCCTCTTATAGCATTTTCTGCTTTTTTTGTCTCAACTTCCACGATTTCCTTACATTTTTCCATGCCAAAAACGGATACATAGGTGCTTTTTGCATTCTTCTCGTCAGAACCGGCGGGCTTTCCAAGCTCCTCAGTGGTAGATATGCAGTCTAGGATATCATCCCTTATCTGGAAGGCAAGGCCCACGCTTTTTGCGTACTCCTCTGCAGCCTCAAGCTGCTCTGCGGTACCTCCGCCGGCAATAACACCCATTTTGCAGGCCGCCTTTATCATTGCCGCTGTTTTAAGTCTGTGTATATTTTCTACATCCTCAATAGAAAGCTTCTTTCCTTCTCCCGCCATATCAAGGTACTGACCGCCGCATATTCCTTTCTCTCCGGCGGCAAAAGCCAGTTCTCGGGCAGCCGCCGCTATCCTCTCCGGCTCTAGCGAAGCTGAAAGGACTGTTTCAAATGCCGCAGCCTGAAGAGCGTCTCCAGCTAAAGTAGCTGTACACTCACCATAAACTATATGGTTTGTGGGCTTTCCACGACGTAAGTCATCGTTATCCATGCAGGGCAGGTCGTCATGTATAAGAGAATAAGCGTGGAGCATCTCCACCGCACAGGCTACCGGCAGCGCCGAATTTATATCTCCGCCGCTCTGACGGCAGAATTCCAGAACCAGCACGCCTCTTATTCTCTTTCCTCCCGCCAGAAGGCTATATCTCATGGCTTCAAAAAGCTCTTTTTGTGGAAGATCATCTTTGAAATATTTTTCAAGCTCCATATCTATAAGCTCTTTAAGCCTTAAAAGTTCTTCTCTCATATTCTCAGCCTTCCAAGCCCTCAAAGCTCTCCTCTACTGGCTGACCGTCAGGGCCTTTTCTGAGCTTTACAACTTTCTGCTCCGCATCGTCCAGAATCTTGCCGCAATATTTTATGAGCTCTGTGCCCTCTCCAAACAGATCTAGGGATTCCTCAAGAGGAGCGTCTCCTTTTTCAAGTGCCTTTACAATCTCGTCAAGCCTTGTTATGGCCTCTTCAAACGTCTTTTTCTTAGCTGCCATTATATTTTCCAACCTTTCCCGGTCAGTCCACAGTACAGTCTATTCTGCCGTCTGCCACTTTGACCGCGATTTTATCTCCGCTTTTCACATCAGAAACTGATTTTACCACATTCCCTGACTCTGTCTCTGCGATTGAAAATCCTCTCGCCAGGACTTTCAGTGGGCTCATGGCATCAAGTTTTGACGCAAGCGCTATGTAAAAGTTCTTACTTTTTGTTATTTTCCTGTCCGTCGAGGACATAAGTCTTTCCTGGAGGTGATCGAGCAGCATTTTCTTATCGTCTATATAACTGCCAGGTTCCCTCATAACGCGTCTCGACGCCATATCCTCAAGACGCTTTTTATAATAGTTTATCTCACCTGTTACAGCCCGATACGATCTTATCTCCATCTGCACAAGGCTTTCCCTCAATTCCTGCATATCGGGAACACAGAGCTCCGCTCCATTAGATGGGGTTGCCGCCCTTAAATCCGCCACAAAATCTGCTATCGTTACATCAGGCTCATGGCCTACAGCCGAGATAACCGGTATTTCCGAGTCATATATGGCCCTGGCAACACGTTCATCATTAAACGCCCAAAGGTCCTCGATGGAGCCGCCTCCACGGCCAGTTATGATAACATCGGCAATTTCATACTTATTTGCATATTTAATGGCCCCAACGATTTCCGGCGGCGCTTCCACGCCCTGGACTCTTACAGGCAGTATTATTACCTTTGCGACAGGATATCTTGCCCTGAGAACTCTTATTATATCCCTCACTGCAGCGCCTGCTGATGATGTGATGACCGCTATTCTTTGCGGGAATCTTGGTATGGGCTTTTTGTGTTTCTGGTCAAACAGGCCCTCTTTAAGGAGCTTTTCCTTAAGCTGCTCAAATGCAACATACAGATCCCCCACACCTTCGGGCGCAAGGCTGGATACGTAGAGCTGGTATGCTCCATCCCGCACAAAAACCGTTACCCGACCGAAGGCGATTACCTTCATGCCATTTTCAGGCCGGAATTTCAAAGACGTGGCATTTCCACGAAACATTACGCACCTGAGAGCGCCTGTGGCGTCTTTGATTGTAAAATAGTGGTGCCCTGACGGATAGAGTTTATAGTTTGATATCTCGCCTCGCACATAAACCGAGCCTAAAATATTATCTCCGTCCAGTAGGGATTTTACATATTCATTTAGTTCCGATACGTTGTATATCTTGTTCTCGTTCACTGGTTTCACCTTTACAAAAGCAGCCCGCGAAAGAAAATATTTCTGCCGCCGGCTGCCGCTTTTCAAAATTCAGTTTTAACTCTATCGTATTGCACTGACTTCTTCCCGGAAAAACGATGCCAAAACCCCGTTAATGTAAGGTACCGTCTCCGGCTCGTCATATTTCTTTGCTAACTCCACAGCTTCGTTTATGGAAACCTTGTCAGGAATATCAGTCATGTACATTATCTCATACATAGCCACTTTCATTATGGCAAGGGCCGTTCTTGAAATCCTGTGAAATTCCCAGCCGCTGGAATATTTTCCCGCGTAATTATCCAGTTCCGCACTGTGCTGGCTGACACCCGTTACAACTTTCCTGATATATTCCATCTGTTTTTTCTCAGGATACATCTCAAAAAGTGCGTCCTCACCGGAAAAAGTGTCATAATATTCTTTATCAAAAAATTCATTTAATACTTCTTCCGCGTCTCTGCCGTTTGCAAAAATGCCAAAACTTATTCTCACCGCAAGCTCACGAGCTTCTGACCTTGTCATAAGTATTTCTTCCTTTTCACATTAAAATATCCCTGAAGCCCACATCTATCCGCGCCAATCTTGCCTGGCGCCATGGCAGCTTCCAGATTACCTGTCAAGGGCAAGTCCGCTTATACGAACATTTACCGTGGAAACTTTAAGTCCTGTGGTGGCCTCAATAGCCTCAGCTACAGCGCTCTGTACCTTCTGAGCGGTAGTGCCGATCTCGCAGCCAATATTGAGAAGTATCGTAATGTCAACGCAAAGGCTGTTGTCCTCAGCAACCTCAACATTTATGCAGTGAGCGCCACCTTTTTTACCACTGAAAAATCTTGCGATTTCTTTGACAGTGCTGACACCTGCTATGCTGGCAACTCCCTCAATCTCAAGAGCCGCCTCGGCAGCGACTGTGGCCAAAACATCATGGGAGATATTAACATTGCCATTTCCCTCTGATAAAGTTATATATTCTTTATTTTCATTCATAATTTCTGCCTCAAATCACGTGAATTTTTATTTGTTTTTGGTTTTTATTAGTGTACCACATCTAGTGCAAAAAATAAAGATAAAAGATACGTCCAAACAGGAAAATATCCAAATTCGCGGTAAAACGAATTTGGATATTTATTTTTTATACTTCAATTATTGTAAGTGAGTCCACTGTATAGTCAGTCTCACTTGTTATTATGTCTCTGATCTGGGCTGCACCTTCTGTTGTAAGTCCCCCTTCAGGTTTTGCAACTGTTACAGTAACCTTCTCATCTGTCATAAACACTACACAGTCTGTAAAGCCCTTAGCGACAATCATGCTCTCAATTTCAGCTTCTTTTACTGTCCACTCGGAAATCTTCAGCATCTGGCTGGCTGCCGCGTCCAGTGTCTCCTGTGGTACACCTTCTGTTGTGGAAACGGTCTCAAGTGTCTGGGACGCCTCAGATCTTGCCTGCTGTCTATTAAGTCTGACAGATGCAAAATATTCGTCTGCGCTGACATTTTCGCTGTCTGTCTGTTCTGTCTCGGTATTTGACACGTCGCTTCCCAGTACATCGCTTGTTTCATTTTGGCCGTAAGACCAGTTCAAATAGATCGCTGTGCATACAAACAGCATGGCAATTAAAATAACTGCATTTCTTTTTACTTTGTTCATTATGTCCTCCTGTTTTAACCTTTCATTTTTGCAACTGATATTTCATCGGAACTAAGTCCGGTTACTGACGATACAGCTTCGACTATGGCAAGTCTCACTGATGATTTATCCGCTCCCTGAGCCACTACTGCCGCGCCCTGATACTCAGGATATATGTACTTTAGAGCTATGCCCGCCTGGGTACCGCTTCCGTTGGATATTATGACTGTCTCAGTCTTAATATCCGCGTTCTCGCTTATATCCTCGTCAGAGGCTAATACCTGCTCGGTGCTGGATTTAAGGGAGAGCATAACTTTTACCTGCCCCACCCCGTCTATCTCGCCCAGCAGCTTTTCAAGTTTTTCCTCTTCTTCCTCAAGAGAAAACTCCGGCGCTGTCTGACTCTGGTGCTGGGTCTTTTCGTTGTCGCTCTTTCCTCCTGGTATCAGCATAAGGATTATCCCCACCGCCAGGGCTGCAATAATGTACTTGTTTTTCCCCATTTTCGCAAGAGCGTTGTTTATCACTTCATTCTTCATCTGTACTACTCCATATTACATTTTCACTGCTGATCCCAAGTTCATCATTAATGTACTGTAAAAGCTTATCCCTGTCGCTCTCTGATATATCCCCCTTTATTTCCACGTCATGGGGGTAGTAGTATCCATCTTCCTTCTTCATGGCAGATACGCTGACACTCTGTATATCCGCTCCTATATTTTTTCCTTCTTCCGATATATATGAGGCTGTCTCCGATTCTATGATATCTTTGGAGATTTTCTCATTGACTCCGGACAAATCTTCTGAGACAGCCATGGCCTGTACCCTGTACTCTTCAAAGATTACACTGACTGCCGCCAGCTCTATCTTGTTAATGGGCGATATGAGAGCCATCATGGATATCACGCCACACACTACTTTTACCGCGGTTTTTGTCCTTCCCTCCGGGGTTATAGCCATGGCACAGGCGGAAATTATTGCCGCAGCAGCCAGGTGCATTATCCAGTCATGTAAAAACTCCGTCAAAGCACGCCCACCGCCTTTATAACTGAGATTATGCTAAAAAACAGCATTATGGCGCATGTGCCTACCGCTCCCAAGACGATTCCGATAGCCGTGCTTACGGAGCTTATGGCCTTGGATATGTTCTTATCAGCCACCGTGGCTGCCAGCATAGCCGCCGCCTTATAGATCAGATAATTTATACCAAGCTTTAAAAATGGCACAAGGCATATTGCAAGCACAGCGAAAAGGCCAAAAACTCCAATAGAATTTTTTAGCACCTGAGCGCCGGACAGCACCGTTCCGGCGGCGTCGGATATAATGCTGCCCACCACAGGTAGCGCTGTTGCCAGTACCGTTTTGGCAAGCTTGGTCGTCGCTGCGTCAGCGGTACCCGACACCACTCCACTGACTGTTATGTAAACTGTAAATATGAGAACAGTTACGGTCAGTATATTCTTAGCTGCCCATTTTATAAGCTCCGAGGCTCCGGCAAGGCTGTCCCCGCCGAAGGCTACTGCCGCCACAGATGTTGCCATATAAGCATATATAAGCGGAAATATCACGCTGTTTATCATGGTTATCAAAAGGCTCATAAACATACTTACAATAGCGTATTTGGCGGAGGCTGAGGCAGCAGTACCTCCTGCCGCCGCTGCCGCCGTCAGAGCGGGCAGAAGCATTTTCGCAAAGGTATCGATCTCGTCCATAACCTGCTTTGCCGTGTTCACAAAGGACTGGACCCCTCCGAAGGACAGAGCCGCTACGGCGATTACTCCTACCAGGGTAATGTAATCCACATCCCCGAGGCCGTTAGTTTTTATTAGGCTCGACACTATGGAACAGAGCATTGCTGCGAATACCAGGACTGATGCGTTTACCACCGACTCCTTCACTATACCCGTAAGGCTGTCCTTTGCTTTTTCATAGAGGTTTTCCGTTATCTTTTCTGTGTCCACACCATCCGTTATGCTCTGATCTCCCATTATCTCCTGAGCGTCTCCGGTCAGACCTTCTTCAATATTTTCTGTCTCCAAAGCGTCCGCCTGCTGCTTTGCGACATCATCGTCAGCCATGGCCGTTATGGAACAGAAACAAATAATAATTATCAAAATCCATAGTACTTTTAATTTTTTCATAAGTTTCCTCATACCAAAGAATTTATCATCTGTATCATCGTCTCAAAAAGCGGAAGCGCTATATACAGCACTGTTGCTGATCCCACAAGCTCTATTGCCGATGAGGAAGCCGACTGCCCCGCGTCTTTGCAAACATCCGAAGCTATTTTCGTTATAATGGCAATTGCTACAGCTTTGAGAACTATGCCGAAAATATCTTCCGAAAGGCTGGTGTACTCCAGTATCGTCCGCAAAAAATCCAGTACTTCGGATATCACTTCCACAGCGGCAAACATAATAAGGCTTGCTGTAGCCACCGTCAAAAGGAGGGCGATCTCCGGACTGTTCTTTTTTAATACCATGGCCATAACACTGGCGGCCACGCCTACAGCTGCTATTTTCAGAAGAATATCCATAGCTAAAAACCAAAGAGCGACTTGATCAGATCAAATAAATCGCTTATCTCTCTTATGATTACTACAAGGACCACCACAAGCCCGGCTATCGTCGTCATCAGCGCCTGTTCATCTCTGCCCGCGCGGCTCAGCAAAAGATTTAAAACCGCTACCATTATTCCAACTGCCGCAATTTTGAATATGAGATCTACATCCACCTAAATCGCTCCATTTCCAAATCTAAAGTAAAACAATGACTACAAACACCCCGCTTATAATTCCAAGATACGCCTGTGTCTTTGTGTTCTGCCTTCTGTCATCTTCGGCCCGCTTTCTGTAAAAATCGAATCTGGATATGACTCTGTTTATCATACCCTCCTGATTTTTCACGTCGTATCTGCCCAAGGTAAGACCTATCTCCCCGAGAACCTGTTTTTCAGGCTCTGTAAGCAAAAGCTCTTCCGTCTCCGCTACCGCCTTTTTCCATATTGAGAAAAAAGAGCAGCTCCCGATATTTTTCATTTCCTCAAGTGCGTTTTTATAAAGTTTGTTTGCAGGATACTGAGATCTCTCCGCAAGCATCTCAAAAACCTCCGGAATCGGCGTCAGATGGTTTGATATCTCGTCTTTAAGGATCTCCATTGACGTACACAGGCTCTGCATGCTTTTTTCCCTGTCTCTAAGCTTTTTTACTGCTTTCAGGGTGCTGTATACGCAGGATACGATAATGACCACCGCGCCTATATACTTAATCATTTTCAGCCCCCGTCCTTTCTATTTTGTATGTTCTTCTGTCTTCCGATTTGTTTATGTAAATGATATTTTTGAATATATCCGCATGAAGAAGGCTTCTGTATACAGGCCTTGATTTAAGATCTCCCAGCCTTTCCGCGTGGGCAGTGGCCAAAAAACCTATACCGCAGTTTGAGGCGTTTATCATTGCTTCCACGTCTTTTATATCCGTTATCTCGTCCACCGCTATAATCTGGGGGTTCATAGCCCTTGTCATCATCGTTATCCCCTGTGCTTTAGGACACCCCTCAAGCACATCTGTGTGTGTACCAACGTCAAATTGAGGCTTCCCGTCAAACACAGCGGCTATCTCCCCTCTCTCATCCACAAGAGACACCCGGACTCCTCTGTCGGAGATTATCCTTATAAGATCCCTGAGCAAAGTGGTCTTTCCACACCCCGGTGGTGATACTATAAGGGTAGACCTGAAAATACCATTTTCGAAAAGCTGTCCGGCAAGTCCACTGCCTATACCCAAAAGCTCCCGCGATATTCTAACTGCCGCCGAGGTGATATTCCTATAACCTCCCACAGCTCCGTCTTTCATATAAACGCTTCCACCTATACCTATTCTGAATCCTCCGGTGGATGTTATATAGCCGTTTATCATACTGCTCTGGACCGCATGACCAGAAACTTGTGTAGCAATATCCATAAGCATATCCAGATCTGCTCTCGTAACAGGTACATCAGAAAACTCCCGCTCGCGCCCTCCTATAAGGACAGTGGGGGCCTTGCCCGTTCTGAGCCTTATCTCCTCAGTAGAGGCTCTGGATTCTTTGTCCAGCTTCCTTATTTTCTCTCTAAGTCCGTAAGGCAAAAGCTTTATAGCCCTGTCAAACCTTGCGACCATATAATCCCTGTCCATGAATTTTCTCCTGATTAAACTTTAGTAACAGACGCCCTGTGTCTTGTCCTGATTAATAATATTAAGGCTGTCCCAAATATAGACCATAAAAAAAGACGTCCTTAAACCAAGGACGTCTTTGTCTTTTTAAACCGTATGCTTACTCTTAAATTTTCACCAGACAGCAATACCCACTCCATTTTATCCCCAGAATACCTTCTTATAGGGTATTACAGCACCGCAGATGCAAAAACAAAACCGGACTGCAATTGCAGTCCGGCCTTGTTTTTTATAAAAGGAATTTGAAAAACAAAATACGAAACTTTAAATTTATCTGATATTTCTGCGCTGTAAGGATAATCTATCGGCAATCATCGCGATAAACTCTGAATTAGTTGGCTTGCCTTTGATGTTAGATACAGTATAACCGAAGAATTTCTGAAGTACTTCAACATCACCACGATCCCACGCAACTTCGATAGCGTGTCTAATAGCTCTTTCTACTCTGGATGGTGTTGTTCCGAATTTCTTGGCTACCGCAGGATACAGAGCTTTCGTAACAGCGTTTATGATTTCCATGTCATTGATGGTGAGAATAATTGCTTCTCTCAAATACTGATAACCTTTAATGTGTGCGGGGATGCCAATTTCATGGATAATCTCAGTAACAACGCTTTCAAGACTTGGTTCATATTTATAGACTTTGTCGCTCTGAGGAGAAGTAGTTTTGGATACACCAGCAACGCTGCGGATCCTGGAAGCCAGCGCTACAATATCACAAGGTTTCTGTAAGAAATAAGCCGCACCTAAATTCACGGTCTCGGCCAGAACATGTTCACTGGAGAACCCTGATAAAACTATTATACCCGGTTTATCGCTTCCATTTAAACCAGAGATTTTCTCAAGAAGTCCAAGCCCATCTATACCAGACAGAATGATGTCAGTTATAAGTACGTCAGGCTTACTTTTGACAACTGCCTCAAAGGCACTGTTCCCATCGCCCGTAGTCTTAATTACTTCTATATCTCCTTCAGATGCAAGCGCCTCAGCCAGCAGTGTCCTGTAATCGTCGCTGGAATCAGCAATAATAACTTTTATGCTCTTTTCCATATCGTGTTTCCTCCGTAACGGCTATCTAAAATGATTTAATAATTTGTAAATCTATTGTAATTAATCTATCATACCGCACTTATATTTGCAAGTAAAAAATGGTAATTTTTTGAATATTTTGTCCAGCAATTTCGACATAATTCGCATATTTTTCGCATATTTGGCATGTTTTGATAACATTTTACAAAAGCCGATTTTTTTCGCAAAAATACAAAATATGCCGCAGCAAAAATTTTGATGTTACAAGATATTCTGTTTTTTGACTCTTTACGACCCCGCTCTACGGACCCTTCTGGCATAGTGTGTCGATTTTTGCCGGTGCCCTTCATTTTACAGTCTGTACCACTTCTTTTACCTGTAAATTACCTTTCCGGTACCATAAACTTAATAATGATACAGGTTAACATATTCCGGCAAAATTTGTTGTCAAACCGCCTCGAACCTCTAAACTCTTTTTCTCTTTTTTCTCTATTTTCAAAATCTTTCACCTGACCTTTGCCACAATTGACAAACCCTGCCCCTTATCATAAAATCTCAAATATCGGAGGAGCATGCTTATGGCAAATATTATAGAGATAACAGACCTAAAAATTCCCGAGCTTGACATTTATGCCCGGCTCACTGAAAATCAGCTTTTAAACCGGGAGAACCCTGCAAAAGGGCTTTTCATCGCTGAAAGTCCAAAAGTGATCCACAGGGCCCTTGATGCCGGTTACAAGCCAGTATCCATACTAACCGAGAAAAAACATATCGAAACCCAGGCAAAAGATGTAATTGCACGTTGTGGAAATATCCCCGTCTACACAGGTGAGTTTGACCTTCTTTCAAGTCTTACAGGTTACAATCTTACACGTGGCATGCTCTGCGCCATGGTCCGCAAACCTCTGGACCGACCGGAGGATATATGCGCTGGCACCAGAAGAATAGCCGTTCTGGAAGATGTGGAAAATCCCACGAACGTGGGCGCAATCTTCCGCTCCGCAGCAGCTCTCAATGTGGACGCCCTGCTCCTCACCGCAAACTGCAGCGACCCGCTCTATCGAAGAGCCATAAGAGTAAGTATGGGAACGGTATTTCAAATCCCTTGGACATATATGTGCAAATCCGAAACAGATATGGATCAGCTGAAAAACATGGGCTTTAAGACAGTGGCCATGGCTCTCGGCGAAAATTCCATCTCCATAAGAGACAAACGTGTCGCCGCTGAAGATAAACTGGCAATAATTTTAGGTTCTGAGGGCTGGGGACTTTCAGATTCCACCATATCACAATGCGACTACCGCGTAAAAATACCAATGTCTCACGGAGTGGACTCCCTCAATGTAGCGGCAGCCAGTGCCGTGGCATTCTGGCAACTTTGTGGAGAAGCAGACGCATAAACTTTTACAAAATCTTCATAAGAAACAAAAAACAGACGGTTTAAAACCGTCTGTTTTTTTATTTACTTTGCGTTTTTCTCTTTTTCAAGGCGCTCTCTTTCAGCCTGAGAGAGGCGCAGATAGTTTGGTATAACATCATCTTCGGGACATTTTTCAACAGCTGCCAGAGCCACTCCAACAGCGCTCTGCATAACGGCCCAGTCTGGCGCCGTTCCAAACGGAACACCAGCCTTCTCAAACTCCTCGGCGCAGATTTTCGCCCCGTCTCCTACAAGATAAAATGGCTTTTCAAAATCTCCCGCAGCTTTTACAAGATCCGTTATTGAAACGGCTCTGTCCGGGCATAATCTCTCTATACCGTTGCCATCAGACTGGAAAAGGGCGTTGTAAACCTGACTGCGTCTAGCATCCGTAACGGGGCAGATTATATATCCTTTCATAGCCGTCTGATACGCCATAGCCTCAAGGGTTGAGACTCCGCATATCGCTTTATCCGCACCCCAGGCAAGGCCTTTTGCCGCCGCGACACCTATTCTTATGCCTGTAAAGGACCCCGGCCCTTTTGCCACCGCCACCATATCTATATCCGATATTTTAAGGCCGGTACCATGGAGCATATCCTCCGCCATTTTAAGAAGCGTTCTTGAATGGGTCAACCCACTGCACTGGAAATAGTGGGCTATAAGTTTTCCATCGTCCATAATGCATACCGATGCGGCCTTCGCGCTGGATTCCAAAGCCAATATCTTCATTTCTCTACGCACCTGCCTTCAGGAAAAGTTATGGTGATTTCTCTTTCGCTGTCGCTGAGTTTTTTAATATCTACGGTGATCGTGTCCGGTTCAAAAGTGTCAGATACATTTTCACTCCACTCTACCGCGCATATACCGCCCCGTTCAAGGTAGTCCTCCCAGCCAATCTCGAAAAGCTCATCGGACCCAGACAGTCTGTACATGTCGAAGTGGAACAGGGGTATCTCACCCAGATATTCATTGACAATGGTAAACGTCGGGCTTGATACCATATCTTTTATACCAAGTCCTTTCGCCATACCCCGGACAAAAGCAGTTTTGCCAGCGCCAAGGTCGCCGTACATAGCCACCACATCGCCTCTGCGCAGTTTTCCCGCAAAATCGCTCCCGGCCTTTTCTGTTTGCATCTCACTTGTTGTTATTAATTTCATATATCAATCATCTGCCAGTTTTCAGTCTTATGCCCGCCCCGATATAAAAGAGACAGGCTTTTTATTATTGTACCATAAATCCGCTATTTATGGTATAACCGGCATGGCCACAAAAATTAGATTTTCTCTTATATGTTACTTGTTTACTAAAAATTCAAAGGGTGGTATTATAATAATACTGTATAATTATATACATATTAGTTATTATTTTGAGGTTTACTTATGAAGAGATTTTTTATCTATATGAAAGATTATCTGAAACGCTCTGATTCTCTTCTGCTCTCATTATGCCTGATATCGACCATATTCGGTATGGTGCTTATAAAAAGTGCTACCATTTCTTCCGGCAACCAGTATGTCATAACCCAGGCTGCCGCTCTTGTGATCGGCCTTGTGCTCTATTTCCTGTTCTCCGTCATAGATGTTGACATTATAGCGGACAAGTCGAAATTGTTGTTCATTTTCAGTACAATTTTTATATCATCCCTGCTCATATTTGGTGTTGCCGGCGATTCCGGTAACAGGGCGTGGATTCGATTTGGTCTTATAGGTCTTCAGCCTGCAGAAATTGTAAAAATCCCATTCATTATCATGATGGCCCGACTTTTGACTTACCAGGGTCAGGGTCCCGGTATAAACGATAAGATGTCTGTCTTGCAGTCCTGTCTGCTTTTTGGCTTTTTCTTCTGCCTTATTATAATCACTTCAGCCGACCTGGGCTCCGCTCTTGTATATCTTTTCGTTTTTGTAGTAATGATCTTCATCGCCGGACTCAGTTTCAAATGGATCGGTGCCGGTCTCCTGGCAGTAACAGGAGTCTCACCTATACTTTGGCGCTTCTTCCTTTCTGACAACCAGAAGAACAGAATTTTGGCCCCGTATATTGACAGTATAGACCCCACTGGTACAGGCGTAATGTGGCAGGCTAACCAGAGCAAAATAGCCATTGCTTCCGGCAAGCTTTTTGGCCAGGGCCTTTTCAACGGCGCTCAGACCCAGTCAGGCGCTGTACCTCAGCAGCACACGGACTTTATCTTTTCCGTTGCCGGCGAGGAGCTTGGCCTTATCGGATGTCTTATCATAATCCTCCTGCTTATACTTATAATATGCAGATGCATTTATGTAGGCATTAAAGCAAACGACACTCAGAACGGTCTTATATGTATTGGTATAGCCGCGATGCTTATATTCCAGACTTTTGAGAACATCGGAATGTGCATAGGTCTTACCCCGGTAATCGGTCTTACCCTTCCATTTTTCAGCTACGGCGGCTCGTCTATACTCACTCTATACGCCGCCATGGGTATTGTGTCCGGCATTAAAATGCGACCTAAACCCAATATAATTACCAGATACTACTGACATTCCAACTTAATAGCAAAGAAAAAGAGGCATGACCTAAGTCATGCCTCTTTTTGTCTTATGAAGTTACACGATCTTTATTTTGCATCTTTCACTGCTTCAAGAAGCTGGCCAACAGTATAGCTCTCATCATCAGCCTTTTCTATCATCGTACGCACAATATCAAGATAGAGGTTTTTGAACTTATCTATACTCTCCTTCTTATATCTGCTTGCGTTGTAGCTCATTTTCAGATAAGCTTTCTCTTCCTCATGGACCACTTCCATGTCAAGCATAGCATAGGATGCCACTTTCTTGTTTTCAATCTCTACTGGATCCGTAGATACACCATCAGCACTATTGAATATGTCGTAAATTCCATTCTGCAGCAGGAAACATGCCTTATCGTCCTCAACAGGCCGTGCACCCAGTTTGCAGTATGGATAGTTGGAATATGTTACTCCCCTTACCATCTGGTCTCTCACATCTTCATAAACCTGAGCAAGTGTCTGCTTTTCGTCAAGACGCAGTCCCAGAGGCAGCTGTTTATAAAGAAGTCCAACTACGTTTGCCTCAAGAGCTGACTTTCTTCCGTTGTGTACCCAGCTTACCATAACGTCCTTTTTGTTATTATAAGCCGCGACAGCCAAAGCGAGAGCCGTAACAAGAGTGCCATTTCGACCCATATTGTACATTTTGGACATTTTTTCAGTCTGAGCAACAGTCAGGTCAAATGTCTCGTTTATGACGCCTATGTGGTTTTCATCAGACTTCATATCTTCTTCTGGTCTTATGCTCCACTCAATGCCGTCATATCTATTTTTGTAATACTCTTTACCTTCCTCATAAAAGGCTGTCTTCTCCTGGTCTTCTCTCTCCTGGAGCATGAGATAATAGCCGTCCATAGCCATTTCCTTACCGTAATAAGCTCTCAGCGTATCCTGAAGGAGAATATTAAAGGATGTGCCGTCTATGAGTGAGTGGTGGATATGGAAAAATGAATAGTCCGCAACTTCCGTCTTGAAAAGGCGATAGACATAAGGTCTGCCGCCAATAAGATCAAGAGGCTTTACAAGCGTGTCCTTTATAGCTTCAAACTCGGCCTGGGACATATTCTCAACTATAATTTCCGGTACCATATCAGCATGGTAAATCTGAACCAGTTCCCCGTTTTCGTCCCGCTCAAATGTAGTCATAAGAGCCGGATGATTGGAAAACGCCTTTGTAACAGCTTTTGCCAGCCGCTCCATATCCATTCTTATACTGTATTTAACAATTCCATACAAATCGTATGTTGTGTAACCGGGATTAAGCTTCTGATACTCAAGCATATATTTCTGCTCAACCGTCAGAGGATGAGGTTTTGCCAGTGCTTCCTGGTTAAGCTGAGCAATATCCTCTTCAGCGTGAATTATCTGCTGGCGATAAATCTGGGTTATTTTTCTTGGAGTACGGCCACGCAGGACCATATCCATTGTAAGTCCCGGCAGATGACATAAGTCAATGGCTTCCATAGTCGCAAGAGAATCGCCACCAAGAATATAGAAGTCATCCTCAGCGCCATATGGACTGAAGCTGAGAACACGTGAAAATGCCCTGCACAATGTGCGCTCAGTATCATTTTCAGGCTCAACATATACCCCGTGTCTTGTCTTGTTCTCAGGAGGCAGAAGCGCTTTCCTGTTTATTTTTCCGCCCGGCAGGAAAGGTATAGAATCCAGCTTGATATAGTAGGACGGTATCATATAGTAAGGAAGTTTCTCGGCAAGTATCTTGTTTGCCTCAGCAGGATCTATCTCCGTAGCATTTAGATAGTAAAGGCATATATAGGTATGCATTCCTTCTTCAAAACCTTTTACAGCTACCCATGGCAGCTTTAAAAGTTCCTTAGCCACTACTTCTATCTCCGCAGGCTCAACCCTGTTGCCGTTTACTTTAAACATATCGTCAACTCGGCCGATAAGGAAATATTTACCGTCCTCTTTCCTTACGATATCGCCTGTGTGATACCAGTGATCTTTAAATACTCTTGCCGTCTCCTCAGGCAGATTAAGATATCCACGTGTATAAGGAAGATAAACGCAGAGCTCGCCGTCCTCAGAGCCCTCATCAAGAGGTATTACTTTATAGTCAATGTCAAACTGTGGCGTTCCTATCGGAGCGATCGGATATGCCTTGTCCATCATATATGACATGGCATGACACCCGGTCTCACTTGAGCAGTAATAATTCATCAGCGTGCAGTTGTCTATGAAAACGCCGTTGGCCGGCTCACTGCCCAGGGCAATGAAGCTGAGGCCCAAATTTGACATACGCATAATGCGGGTAACTGTGGGTGAGAAGAAAGCGCCTGTTATATGGTGCTTTGTTATATAATCCTGCATGGCGTCAGGCTGACGAGCCATCGCTGTAGGAAGAATATGTGTGGATGCGCCCAGCATTTCAATTACAAGAAATGTCGTAACCGCGGCAACCGTATTGAGAGGCGCTATAAGGGCATAGGAATCTCCCGCAAATACCAGGAAATTTCCCTCATATTTTACAGATGCCCAGAGATATGTGATACTGCCATATTCGTGGAGCACGCCCTTTGGGTTTCCTGTGCTGCCCGATGTGTATACGATATAGGCAGCATCATGAAGATCAACTTCCCTGTATCCTTCGCCTGCAGACTCTTCTGTAAGCTCAGTCTTCTCTATCTCGGCCCAGGCGTCTCTGTCAATAATGAGCTTGCAGCCTGAGTCTTTTATTATATAATCCACACGGTCCGGAACATAGCCCTCTTCAAGAATAGTAAAGGCTGCTCCGGCACGCATTACACCTACCATGGCAACACAAACATTGTTGTTTCTCGGCAGGCGGATAACGACAACATCCTCCCGGCCGATGCCATGGTTTATCAGGTACTGATAAACCTTACCAGACAGGTTCCACATCTCCGAAAAAGTCATCATACCCATTTCCTGATCTACCAGAGCCTCACAATCTCCCCGAGTTCTGACCTGATTCAGGACTTCTTCCATAAAAATTTGCTTCATTTATTTTCTCCTGTTTTTCCCTTTACAAAAACCGCGTATTTTTTCTAAAATCCTGCGATTTCGTTAGTGAAACTGAATTTGCAAAACAGGCAGTACCCAGTTTTATAACTGAATGCCGCCTGTTTTCATTGTTTATGATCCATTGGCTAGACCCGAAAAGCACAGCCTTATAGGGCACATACTATTTTAACGGCTCAGCCATATTGGGTTTAACTTATTTGCTTTTATTTTTAATGTACTCATCAATAGAAGCAGCAGCATGTTTACCAGCGCCCATTGCAAGGATAACTGTTGCAGCGCCTGTGGAAGCATCACCGCCGGCAAAGATACCGTCGCGGGATGTTGTTCCGTCCTCACCTGTAACGATGCAGCCCTTCTTGTTTGTGTCAAGACCAGGTGTTGTGGACTTGATCAGCGGGTTCGGGCTTGTGCCCAGAGCCATGATAACAGTGTCAACATCAACAGAATACTCGCTGCCTTCAATAGCAACTGGTCTGCGGCGTCCGGAAGCGTCAGGCTCACCAAGTTCCATCTTAATAAGATTGATCTTGGAAACTCTGCCCTTTTCGTCGCCTTCAATGGACAGCGGATTTGTAAGAAGGTCAAAGATAATGCCCTCTTCTTTTGCATGGTGAACTTCTTCACGACGTGCCGGAAGCTCTTCCTCACCACGTCTGTAAATGATATGTACTTCAGCACCAAGACGCTTAGCGCAGCGGGCTGCGTCCATAGCAACGTTACCGCCGCCGACAACAGCTACTACCTTGCTCTTCATGATAGGTGTTGTGCTGTCATCTCTATAAGCCTTCATAAGGTTGATTCTTGTAAGATATTCGTTAGCGGAGAATACGCCTACAAGGCTCTCACCAGGGATCTTCATGAACATCGGCAGACCAGCGCCTGAGCCGATGAATACAGCTTCATAACCCATCTCAAAGATCTCATCTATGGAGAGAACTTTACCGATTACCATGTTGAGCTCAATGTCAACGCCCATCTTTATAAGGTTATCAACCTCGTGCTGAACGATGTCCTTAGGAAGTCTGAACTCAGGAATTCCGTAGCTCAAAACGCCGCCTGCAACGTGGAAAGCTTCAAATACTGTAACTTTGTAGCCTTTTCTTGCAAGCTCGCCAGCGCATGTAAGGCCGGCAGGGCCGGAACCTACAACAGCTACTTTGTGGCCATTGGAAGGAGCAACCTCAGTGTTGGATACATTGTTTTCAAGAGCCCAGTCAGCGACGAATCTTTCAAGTCTGCCGATACCAACACTGTCGCACTTGATACCTCTGATGCACTTACCTTCGCACTGATTTTCCTGTGGGCAAACACGTCCGCTTACTGCTGGCAATGCGTTAGCAGCGGAGAGAATGTTGTATGCGCCAAGCATATCCCCTTCTTTGATCTTGGAGATAAACTGAGGAATAGGAACATTTACAGGGCAACCCTGTACGCAAAGCGGGTTCTTGCAGTTGAGACATCTCTCAGCTTCCTGAAGCGCCTGCTCAAGTGTATAACCAAGGGAAACTTCCTTAAAATTCTTATTTCTTACATTTGGCTCCTGCTCTGGAATAGGAGTCTTGTTTGGGGACATGTTAGCCATTATTTTGCACCTCTCAATCTGCAGATATGCTCTTCCTTCTTCTTGCCTTCGAACTCTTTGTAAGTGGCAGCTCTTGCAATTGCCTCATCAAAGTCAACCTGGAAACCGTCAAAGTCAGGACCGTCAACACACGCAAACTTTGTCTCGCCACCAACTGTGATACGGCAGCCGCCGCACATACCTGTGCCGTCGATCATGATTGGGTTCATGCTTACTACTGTTGGTACATTGTACTTCTTTGTAACCTGGCAGCAGAACTTCATCATTACAAGAGGACCTATAGCGAAAGCGCCGTCATAGCCGCCTTCTTTTACAAGCTCTTCAAGCTTTGCTGTTGTGAAACCAGCAAAACCATAGGAACCATCGTCTGTGCAGATATAGAGGTTTGTGCAGGCTTCCTTCATCTCATCTTCAAGGATGATAATGTCCTTTGTTTTGAAGCCAGCTACAAGGTCAACTTCAGCGCCAGCCTCATGGAGAGCCTTTGCTACAGGAAGGGCGATAGCGCAGCCAAGGCCGCCGCCGACAACTACAACCTTTTTGTAACCTTCAACTTCTGTCGGTACGCCAAGAGGACCTACAAAGTCATGCAGGCAGTCGCCTTCATTCAAAAGGCCAAGCTGCATTGTTGTTGCGCCAACCTTCTGGAAAATGACCGTTACCGCATCTTCTGTGCAGCTGGAAATAGTGAGAGGAATACGCTCACCGTTTTCATCAACACGAAGAATGATAAACTGACCAGCTTTTGCTTTTTTCGCAATAAGCGGTGCGTATACAGAGATCAAAGTTGTGTCCGGAGACAACTCTCTCTTCTTTAAAATTTCGTATTTTTTTGGCATTTTCTTAATCTCCTCCCTGAAACTTCAGACAAATTGGATTATATTGATTTCTATTCTATCACAATTATATTGCTCTGCAACATTTTTACGCAAAATTACAGCTGTACACCATTTTATTTTAAACCTTTTTTATACATTATTCCAGTATATAAACAGTCCAAAATAAAGAATTTCTGGTATTTTTACCGCATACATCCACATTTCCTGCAAAGCACTAAAGCAAGTCTTGTCATTATAACAAGACTTACTTTAGTATCAGACTGTATATATTTTACGCTTTGTAAATAGCGCCAAACCTACAGTTATCATAACAAACGCCGCACTTAATGCACTTGTTCGGATCAATAACATGTGGCTCTTTGATCTTGCCGGTAACAGCGCCAGCTGGGCAGTTTCTCGCGCAGAGAGTACAGCCGCGGCACTTTGTAGGATCGATATTGTAGGACATGAGTGCCTTACAAACACCTGCAGGGCACTTCTTATCCACAACATGGGATACATATTCGTCTCTGAAATGAGTTATTGTGGAAAGTACCGGGTTTGGAGCAGCCTGACCAAGACCACAGAGAGAGTTATCCTTGATAAAGTGGCAGAGTTCTGTGATCTCGTCCAGCATTTCAAGAGTACCTTCTCCCCTTGTTACCTTCGTCAGCATCTCAAGAAGTCTCTTTGTTCCTATACGGCACGGTGTGCATTTTCCGCATGACTCGTCAACGGTGAAGCCCAGGTAGAATTTTGCGATATCTACCATACATGTATCCTCATCCATGACGATAAGTCCACCAGAACCCATCATGGTGCCAATCTTTGAAAGGTTATCAAAGTCCATAGGAGTATCAATAAGTGATTCTGGGATACATCCACCGGACGGTCCACCTGTCTGAGCAGCCTTGAACTTTTTACCGTTTGGTATACCGCCGCCAATATCTTCTACGATTTCTCTGAGTGTGGTACCCATTGGTATCTCAACAAGACCTGTGTGCTTAATGTTACCTACAAGACAGAATACCTTCGTACCAGGTGATTTCTCTGTGCCTATGCTGGTGAACCACTTAGCACCCTTCATTATTATCTGAGGAATGTTGGCGTATGTCTCAACATTATTAAGAACGGATGGCTTTCCAAAAAGACCCTTTTCCGTCATACGTGGTGGTTTCGGTCTCGGCTCACCTCTCTTACCCTCGATAGAGGCTTCAAGAGCAGTACCTTCGCCGCATACAAACGCGCCAGCGCCAAGTCTCAGACCGATATCAAAGTCAAAGCCTGTGCCAAGTATGTTTTTACCTAAAAGGCCATACTCACGGGCCTGATTTATAGCTATTGTAAGACGATGAACAGCAATTGGATACTCAGCACGGACATAGATATATCCCTGGTGAGCACCGATAGCATAGCCGCCGATGGCCATTGCTTCAAGTATAACATGAGGATCGCCCTCCAGTACGGAGCAGTCCATAAACGCGCCTGGGTCGCCCTCGTCGGCGTTACAGAGAATGAATTTCTCTTGGTCGTCTCTTTTGATGCTGCCCCATTTTACACCTGTTGGGAAGCCCGCGCCGCCGCGGCCACGGAGTCCTGATGCCTTAACTTCCTCAATTACCTCGTCTGGTGTCATCTCAGTGAGGACCTTGGCAAGAGCGGCGTAACCGTCGTTTGCTATGTACTCGTTTATATTCTCAGGGTCGATATTGCCGCAGTTTTTGAGGGCGATACGGCACTGGTTCTCATAGAAATGAGTGTCAAAAATACCGATTATTGAACCATCGTCCTGAATGGTCTCAGGATAAAGGAGTTCTTTTACAACATTTCCGCCTACAATATGCTCGTCAACGATCCTCTTTACGTGCTCAACCTTGACCTTGGAGTAAAAAGCACCCTCAGGATAGACAATAACAATTGGGCCAAGCTCACAAAGTCCAAAACAGCCTGTACGTACTACTTTTGTATCAGTAACGCCCGCTTTTTTGATTTCTTCGTTGAACGCGTCAATTATATCTGTGGAGTGAGAAGATGTGCAGCCTGTACCACCGCAGATAAGGATCTCTCTTTTTATGTTGTCGTCTCTTGTGCCGCCTTTGCTAATAGGGCGGAGGGAGAGCGAACCCTTATATTTTTCTCTTAAAGCATTAAGTTCAGCAACAGAATTCATTTGTTCTACCTCCATAAGCCTATCATTCGCAAGAAGCGATAATATCGCGGATCTTATCAGTGGTCATCCTGCCGTAAACCTCACCATTTACAACCATTGCAGGGGCAAGGCCGCAGGCACCGATACAGCGGACAGAGTCCAGAGAAAATTTGCCGTCGGCAGTGATACCGCCGTCCTGAATACCCAGCTCTTCTTCCATCTTCTGCATGATATTGCCGGAGCCTTTAACATAGCATGCTGTTCCGAGACATATACGAATCTCATATTTTCCCTTCGGATTGAGAGAAAACTGAGAATAGAAGGTCGTTACCCCATAAATTTCGGAAAGGGGCACGTCAAGTCCTTCTGCGATTATCTTCTGTACCTCTATGGGAAGATAACCGTAAACCTCCTGAGCCTGCTGCAACACTGGCATAACAGCGCCCGGTACGGATTTGTATTTTTCAATAATTTCTCTGAGCTTTTTTTCTTGCTCTGCTGTTCCCTGGAACGGCACAGCAGTTTTTCGCTTTGCCACTTGAAAAACCTCCTTAGTCTGAGAGATAGATACTATGCTAACTGATGTCAATAATCATTTTTACATTGTCCGCAAAAAAATTACGGCACACATACAAATGATTATAGCATACGTATATCTTTTTTTAAAGAAATTTTTTTACTTTTTTCACCTGTATTTTTGCAAATCTTTTGTTTTATTGCAAAATTTTACATAATTCCTGTCTTTATCTACACATTTCTCACAGTATTTATATCTTTTTCAATCTGTTTCTTCAGCTCATCTATGCCGGAAAACTTTTTCTCGTCCCTGAGAAAATCAATAAATTCAACAGTACACATCCTGCCGTAAATATCTCCGCTAAAATCAATTATGTGAGATTCCACCGTAACGCCCTCGCCGCTGACAGTGGGACGTACCCCTACATTTGTAACTGCTCTATACCGTTTTCCGTCTTCTGTTATAAAATCAGCAGCATATACCCCGTACCTGGGGGTGATTATACCCTGAGGTATTATCATGTTGGCAGTGGGCACACCTATGGTCCTGCCTATCTGATTGCCCGTTATAATCTTTTCTGTAAGTATATGCCTATGTCCCAAAAACTCATTCGCTTTTTTCATTTTTCCGTCTTTTATAAACGAACGAATATGTGTAGAACTTACTTTCATGCCGTCTATGGTAACTTCGTCGATCACTATGCAGCCAATGCCCATCTTCTGACATAGCTCCTGGAGCCTTTTATAGTTTCCCTCACCTTTGTATCCGAAATGGAAATCAAATCCCACAACGAAGCAGGATATACCGTACTGATCTACCATATCCCGCACAAATGTATCCCAGGGTGTCTCCATGAGATTTTTATCAAACGGAAGAGGTATAACCATATCTATACCGTACTTCTCTGAAATTATCTTCTTTTTATCCGCCAGGGTATTGATAAGCTCAGTCTGCTTCATATTGACAAGATTCATGGGGCGTCTGTCAAAAGTGATTACGGCGCTTTTAGCGTCATTTTCATCTGCATATTTTTTTGCGGCTTTCAGAAGTTCCCCATGTCCCTTGTGGACTCCATCAAAAAAGCCCATTGCGGCCACAATATTTTTCTTTTCCATTATTTCACCTCAAAGAAGCTTTTTATAGTTTCCATAATTCCGCCTTGGCATTGACCCAGCATCAAAAAGCTACCGTCTTTGCCGTAAACTCTGTATGTACCATCCGGTAGAGATGTCTTATAACCTCCGCCGTTTAGAACCGCTTTTTCTTCTTCCGGTTTTTCTGCTGATGTTGCAGGGTATTTTACAAAGAGTCTGTCAACAGGCAGCATCGTCTCTTCCGCCTTGCCCTCTTGTGCCATCTTACCCACATATTCCATGCTTATGGCGCTCTCAAGCTCGAAAGCCCCCGCTCTTACCCTGCGAAGGCTGGACATCACTCCGCCGCAGCCCAATGCGTCTCCAATATCGCTGCAAAGGGTCCTTATATATGTACCCTTTGAGCAGATTATGTCAAGTAAGAATTCGCCGCCGTTTCCGGCTTCTATAAGCTCAAGTTTCTTTATCTCTATTTTCCTTGGCTTTCGTTCTATCTCCTTGCCCTTTCTCGCAAGCTCATAGAGTTTTTTTCCGCCAACCTTGACTGCAGAATACATTGGCGGTATTTGCTCCTGCTCGCCTTTGAACTGCTCAAGAACTTCCAAAAGGGCCTCTTTTGACACATCTACGGGCATTTCTTTCAGTATATTCCCGGTTATATCCTGAGTATCAGTTGTGATCCCCAGTTTTATACCAGCTATATACTCTTTTTCATAGTTTTCGCAGAATTCCACCGCTCTAGTGGCTCTTCCCACAAATACTGGCAAAACCCCGGTAGCCATAGGGTCCAGAGTACCGCCATGGCCTATTCTACGCTCATGTAACAGGCCTCTCAGCTTTCCCACCACATCATGGCTGGTCCAGCCGGCGGGCTTATCTATTATGATTATACCGTTCAACGCAGCTCCTTCCCCACTGCCTCAATAAGCTTTTCCTCGGCCTCGTTTACACTACCTTCTATAAAGCATCCCGCTGCCTGCCTATGTCCACCGCCGCCGAATGCAGCGCAGATATTATTGGCGTTTACATCTCCTACAGTTCTTACGGATATCTTGCATCCGTCAGGCTGTTCCTTTATGGTGATGCCTGCCACAACACCTTCAATTCCTGTCGGTATAGACGCCACATCGTCAAGATCGTCCTCCGTAAGGCCCATCTCTTTACGCAGATCCATTGTTATTATGTTAACACCCATGCGGCCGTCGTAATAGTACCTCATGTTGGAATATGCATAACCATCAAAGTCAGCTCTCCGCTTTGTCTTTGTACGGAAAAGTATTTTATTAAGCCTTGGGAGATCCGCCCCCAGTTCTACCGCCTGACCTGCAACGCGGAAGGTGTTCGCTGTGGTGTTGGCATAGGCAAAGCAACCTGTGTCAGTGGATACCGCAGTATATATGCAGTCCGCAGTATCTTTATCCATGCCACCGGCAAGCTCCATAATTATGTCAAATACGATTTCACCGCAGGAAGCCGTATCATATAGACATATTCTCTCGGCAAATCCAGAGTTTGACATGTGATGGTCGATACACAGATCAACACTTTCCCGATATTTTTCCCCGCCCAGCGGGAACTGGGAAAGGCTTGCGATATCCACAGATATTATCTTCTTCTGCTCAAATCCTTCTTCAGCAAAAAAGCCCTGGGCAAAAGGCATGTATTTATCCGTTATCTCGCTATTTTCATAGAGAAAAGATCTTTTTCCTAATTTTCTCAATGCTCTCACAAGGGCGCCTGCGGAGCCAACAGTATCCCCGTCAGGTCTTTTATGGGTCAGGATAAGGAAATCGTCATTATCCAAAAGCCACTTTGCCGCCTGTTTAATCGATATTTTCTCCACTTTCTTCTGTCTCCTCGGATATATCAAGTTCGCTTATCATCTTATTTATATGAGCGCCGTACTCTATTGACTTGTCCAGCTCAAAAATCAGTTCCGGCGTATATCTTAAATTCAGCCTCATTCCAAGCTCACGGCGCATATAGCCAGAGGCGGACTTAAGCCCTTTTGTCAGGTCTTTTTCCGACTTGAGCCCCAGAGCGCTGATATACACTTTACTGTATCTTAAATCGCCTGTGGTGTCTACCGCGGTAATACTTAAAAGGCCCTGATCCTTTATTCTAGGGTCTTTTATATCCCGCAGAAGTTCTGACAGCACAAACTTTATATCTTCGTTTATTCTGTAAATCTTATTTGAAGCCATAACGCACTCCTTAATGTTATACATTCTTAAAAAAACAGGGCGGTAATATCTTACCGCCCTGAAGAGGCAAGATTTCTTGCCTTATTTACTGTTTTATTTCTTCCATTACAAAGCACTCGATAACATCGCCAACTTTGACATCGTTGAATTTATCGATCTGCATACCGCATTCGTAGTTTGTTGCTACTTCTCTTACATCGTCCTTGAAACGTCTGAGAGAAGCAAGCTCGCCCTCGTGGATAACAACGTTATCACGCAAAACTCTAACCTGGCAACCTCTCTGGATCTTACCTTCCTGAACATAACAGCCACATACTGTACCAACTTTGGAGACCTTGTATGTCTCTCTTACCTCAGCATGGCCGATTACATGTTCCTCAAACTTAGGAGCCAGCATACCCTTCATGGCTGCCTCGATCTCATTTATGCAATCATATATTACACGGTACATGCGAATATCCACTTTGTTTCTGGTGGCGTTTTCTTTTGCGGCATTATCAGGTCTTACGTTAAAGCCTACGATAATAGCATCACTTGTGGCGGCCAACATAACATCGCTCTCATTTATAGCGCCGACACCGCTGTGGATAACTCT
Organism: uncultured Oscillospiraceae bacterium; assembly: GCA_944387845.1. Lineage (GTDB taxonomy): Bacteria > Bacillota > Clostridia > Oscillospirales > Oscillospiraceae > CALXGH01. The sequence goes on along the minus strand of CALXGH010000021.1, from coordinate 32,445 downwards.
TACACGCACCTCGTCATTTGCAAGCTTCTCAAGAGACGATTTTATCGCCTCAGCGGAGCCCTGAACATCGGCCTTAACGATAATGTTCAAATCCTTCAGCTCGCCCTCTTTGATCTGTGCAAACAGGTCTTCAAGAGACACTTTCTTTGAAGCGCCAGCAGCGTTTTTAAGGTCTGCCTTTCTCTGCTCAGCAAGCTCTCTTGCCATACGTTCATCGCTTACGGCGTTGAATATATCACCAGCGTTTGGCACTTCGTTCATGCCGGAGATCTCTACAGGAACAGACGGGCCTGCCTCTGTAACTCTCTCGCCCTTGTCATTTGTCATAACCCTTACTCTGCCCACAGCGGTTCCGGCAATAATTATATCACCGTGCTTCAGTGTGCCGTTCTGAATGAGCACTGTCATGATAGGACCTCTGCCCTTATCAAGTCTTGCCTCGATTACAGTACCTTTTGCAGCTCTGTGTGGATTTGCCTTGAGCTCAGCCATCTCAGCGGTCAGGGCTACCATTTCAAGAAGGTTATCTATGCCTTCTCCTGTCTTCGCAGATATTGGGCAAATGATTGTATCGCCACCCCATTCTTCAGGAACAAGGTCATATTCCATAAGCTGCTGCTTTATACGATCCGGATTTGCACCGTGCACATCCATTTTATTTATAGCTACGATTATAGGTATACCCGCTGCTTTTGCATGGTTAATAGACTCTACAGTCTGTGGCATGATACCATCGTCTGCGGCAATTATCAGTATTGCGATATCTGTTACCATAGCGCCGCGTGCTCTCATGGATGTGAAGGCCTCGTGGCCCGGGGTATCCAGGAATGTTATTGGCTTTCCGTTTATCTGCACTCTGTAAGCGCCAATATGCTGTGTAATACCGCCGGCCTCACCGGATACTACATTTGCTCTTCTTATTCTGTCAAGAAGAGATGTCTTACCATGGTCAACGTGGCCCATTACTACAACAACAGGTGCCCTTGGCTCCAGCTCTTCATCTTTGTCCTCGCTGTCGTCGATAAGTCTCTCCTCAATTGTAACGACAACTTCCTTCTCTACCTTGCAGCCCAGCTCTTCAGCTATGATAGCCGCGGTGTCAAAATCGATAACATCAGACAGGGATGCCATTACACCGTTTTTAATAAGGCATTTAACTACCTCAGCGCCTGTCTTTTTCATTCTCGATGCCAGCTCGCCTACTGCGATCTCATCAGGTATAGACACTTTAACAGGGGCCTTCTTTGCAACTTCAAGCTGCAGGCGCTGGATCTTATCACGCTCTTCCTGACGTCTTTTCGCGCTGGAAGCCATGCTGTTCTGCTGGTTTTTCTTTGTAAACTTCTCCTTACCACGTCTCATGTTCTGCATACGCTCAGGTACGAAGTTATCCAGCCTCTCGTCATATTTATCGATATTTATCTGGACGCCTGATGTGTCAATTACCCTCTTCTGAGGCGCAACTCTCGGCTGTCTTACTTTCTCAGGCTTGTTTTCTTTTTTAATTTCCTGCTTAGGTGCCTGCTTCTGGCCCTGCTGATCGTTCTGCTGAACATTCTGCCGTCTTTCCGCAGGAGCACCCTGCTTTTTGGGCTGATCCTTCTTTGGCCCTTTGTCGTCCTTCTTGGCAGGCTCCATGCTCTCTTTATATATATCTTCTATGCTTTCTATCTCATTATGCTGTGTAAAATATTCAAATATTATATCCAGTTCGTTCTCTTCCAGAACCTGCATATGGTTTTTGGGAGTTGTCGCATAGGTAGTAAGGATCTCTGTTATGACTTTGGAAGTCGTTTTAAAGTCTTTGGCCACTTCATGGACTCTGTATTTCACGATTATCCCCATTATTAAATCCTCCTTCTTCCTGCTTTAACATTTATGCTGCGGGCCGTAACGCCGGTCCTTTTTTGTTTTTCATCTTCAAATCTCTCTTTGAGCTCTTTTGCCGTCTTTGCGCATTCTTCGCTCAAACTGGCGATTTTCTCAGCGAAGCTGGCGGCCAGTCCCATATCCGTTACGGCTACTATCCCGGTCTCGCCTCTGCCTATGCAGTGGCCCAGTTCACTCTTGCTCACCGGCACCTCCACACACAGAACGCTGTTTTTTTCAGCAGCACTTTTAGCCCTTTTCTTTGTGCTCTCTCCTGAATCTGAGGCGATTATTATGAGTTTTGCCGCTCCTGCCCCAGCCGATTCAGACACAGTCTCTTCTCCGGCCTCAATAAAGCCCGCCTTTTTTGCTATACCTAAAATTCTAAGATCGATCGTCTTCTTCAACTCCCATCTGCTGCTGGAGGCTCAGATAGATCTCATCTGGAATAGCGATCCCGAAAGCCCGCTCAAGAGCTTTTGATTTTATGGCCTTTTTCAGGCATTCAGGGCTGTTGCATATATAGGCGCCCCGTCCAGGCTTTTTTCCTCTTGTGTCAATACTGATCTCGCCTTCGGCGGATCTCACCACCCTGATCAGTTCTCTTTTCGGTTTCATTTCACGGCAGCCTGTACACTGCCTCATAGGGATCTTTTTCTGCATAACTGCCGCCCCTTTCAATATGTTTATAACGCCTTACTCTCAGGATTAATATCTATTTTATAGCCTGTAAGTCTAGCGGCGAGACGTACGTTCTGGCCCTCTTTGCCGATGGCAAGTGAGAGCTGATTATCAGGTACTATTACCCTGCAGCTCTTGCCCTCAGGCAGAAGCTCAACGCTTATTACATCGCTTGGAGCCAGGGCAGCGGCGATAAACTCTTCAGGCTCGTCGCTGTACTTGACTATATCTATCTTCTCGCCCCTCAGTTCCTGGACGATATTTCCTACTCTTGTACCCTTAGGGCCTACGCATGCGCCAATAGGCTCGACGTTTGGATCTGATGAAGCAACAGCAATCTTTGTTCTGCTGCCAGCTTCACGGGCTATACTCTTTATCTCTACGCTGCCGTCGAATATCTCAGGTACTTCCAGTTCAAAAAGTCTCTTTACAAGGCCTGGGTGGGTCCTGGAGATTATTACCTGAGGAGAGCCGGAGAGCTTTCTGACTTCAACAACATAAACTTTTATTCTGTCTCCTTCTCTAAGGTCCTCTGTAGGAACTCTCTCAGACGCAGAGAGGACAGCCTCTGTAAATTCAGAGTTGGAGCTTATTTTTATGGACACAGCCCCTGTTCTCGGGTCAATATGTGATACAACAGCTGTAAGTATCTCATGCTCTTTTGAGTTAAACTCATCGTAGACCATGCTGCGCTCGGCTTCTCTTATGCCCTGAATTATTACCTGCTTTGCAGCCTGCGCAGCGATTCTGCCGAACTTTTTCGTCTCAACAGGTACGTTGACAATATCGCCCACAGTTGCCTTCTTATTATAGGCCTTAGCTTGATCGAGAGTCAGCTCTATCGCAGGCTCAGTTACCTCGTCAACAACGGTCTTAACGATGTACATATCTATTTTCTTCTTGTCTTCGTCTATATCAACTTTTACGCTGTCAGCCGCTTCCGGGTTATCTTTTCTCAGCGCGGCCAGCAGTGCCTGGTTGATTTTTTCAAGCATATAGTCTTTTGGAATACCTTTTTCCTTCTCAATATCAGCTATTGCAGCAAAAAATTCTGCATTCATTTTTCACCCTCCATTTTAAACTACACGAAGCCGTACATGGGCGACTTCTGTCTTTTCAAATCTGATATCTTCGCCTTTGAACTCAATTATTACAGCTCCATCGTCATAACCTTTCAGTATACCTATGTATTCTTTAAGGTTATTTCTCGCCTTATAGAGTTTAACTTCCACATTACTACCTATAAATTTTTCAAAATCTCCTGGCCTTTTCAGCGCTCTCTCGGCTCCAGCTGAGGAAACTTCAAAAATATAACTGCCGGGTATAGGATCCTTCTCGTCAAGGACCGGGTCCATAGCCCTACTCACATTCTCACAGTCGTTTATAGATACTCCGCCGTCCTTGTCTATATACAGCCTGAGATACCAGCTGCCAGCCTCCCGGACATATTCCACGTCCCATATCTCACAGCCGTTTTCTGCTGCTATGGGTTCTGCCAATTTCCATACTGTATCTGTAATTTTACTCATTTTTAAAACCTTTTCTTTATTTTCAATTTTATGCAATAAAAAGAGTGGGGCTACCCCACTCAAAACAGCACCTCATCGTTTATGTACCTTAGTATACCACTAAGTGCCGGAATATTGCAAGCCTTTTAAACACTTTTTTACTTATTTTCAGAAGTTTTCTATAATTTCTCATCTTTAATTCCCGCTTTTCACGGTCTCCACACCTGCTTTTCACCGAGCCCCACCATATCCCGACTAAAAAATCCGTCTGAGTATATACAGACGGATTTTTCTGTTTCAATATTATACACTGAAAACCTCGCCGCCCAAATAGTCAATCTCCTCTTTGGAGTGCAGTACCGCTATAGTAGGCACCCCTGTCTCCTTTATGACTTTTGCGACTTTTTCAGCAAGGGCCGGATCAAGGCCCTTAAAAGGTTCATCCAAGAGAATAAGGTCAGGCTCATAAGCAAGACATCTTGCTATGGCTATCCTCCTTTGCTGGCCGCCGGACAGATTTCCCGGTAGCGCCATAGTGTCCGCCTCTTCAAGTCCCAGTTTTTCCAGCCAATTTACAGCTTTTTTTATATCCCGCTCACTCATTACCGCCAAGACATTTTCCGCTGCACTTATTTTAGGCAGCAGCCTGTCCTCCTGAAAAACATACCCTATTTTGCTGTAAGGGCATTTTACTTCGCCCTGGAAATTTTTTTCTAGCCCACCGATTATCCTAAGTAGCGTAGTCTTGCCTCTGCCCGATGGTCCCGTGATACAGCTTATGCCACTAGAAAACCCAGCGCAGAAGTTATCAAACACTACCTTGTCTCCGTAAGAAAAGGAGAGATTTTTTACAGATATCATTTTACTCCCCTCCTACTTAAAAGCTTAAAACCATACTCCAAAAGAAAGCTCAGAACTATAACCACCAAAGTCCAGGCAAAAAGGGACGGTGTCTCAAGATATATTTTGGAATAGTAAAGCTGGGTACCGATTGCTTCTTTTGGAAGGCACAGAACCTCCGCCGCAACGCCGGACTTCCACGCAAGGCCCATGGCGGTAACCACAGCGCCGCTCCATGAAGGCAGTACCGATGGTATGTATACATACTTTACTGTCTTCCAAAAGCCGAACTTATATGCTCCAGCCATCTCCAGAAGGTTCTTGTCAGTCTCCCCTATTGCTGTGGAAACAGCCTGCCAGACTACTGGAACAACTATAAGGGCACTTACAAGAGCCGGGACAAAGGCTCTTCCCACCCATAAAAGCACAAGAATAATAAAAGATGCCACTGGCACCGCTCTTACCGTGCGTATAAATGGAGAAAAGATTATATCCGCTCCTCTGCCAGCGCAGGTGAGCACAGCGAGGATGGTACCTATTATGACGCCGACCAGAAAACCGCTGAATATCCTTAGAAGTGTCATAAAGGCGCTTATCCAGAAGTCTTTTTCAGAGGCAAGGTCGCCTAAAGTCCTTAAAACCACGGCAGGGCCGGGCAGGATTAGATCCTGCCCGACCTTGTACGCAGCTAAATACCATATAATCAGCCAGAAAGCTAAGGACAGCAGACCGCCGGTAGCTTTACTTAGCTTCATAATAAATTCCGTCGTCTGGAACTTTGCCGCCTACAGAAGTAGGATCAGCGTCAAAGAGAACCTGGAAATAATCCGCAAGCTGAGCTTTCATCTCATCTGCTCCTGTTACACAGGTAAGGCCGGACTGAGGTATTGCCTGTTTTGCCACAGCATCAGAGGCAACGATACCGTATTCAACTACCATAGCGGCGGCATCGTCTATATTGTCCTCATTAGACATAAACTCGATAGACTCTTTGTACTCATCAAGGAATATCTTAAGCTCTCTCGGGTCAAACTTGTCAGTTCTTGCAACTATGCAGCCCTGTGTAAGCTCGCTGTCGGAGACCTTGTTCCACTCGTCTGTGAGATTAATAGCGTCTCTTACTTCCTCATTTTTCATAAGAACTGTTGTTGCCGCTGGAACAGGAAGCATGCAGATATCTATCTCACCGGCAGCCATCTTTGTTGTCAGTTCTTCGCTAGCAAGATACTCAATTGTTACATCCTCGCCTGGCTCAAGTCCATTTTCGCGGAGAATATAGTTGAGAACATACTCAGGGTTTGCTCCCTGGCCTGTTGCGTAGATTGTTTTGCCTTCCAGGTCGGCAATACTCTTTATTGTGTCGCCTTTTTCAAGGATGTGTAAAACGCCCATAGTATTGATTGCGATGATCTTGACTGCACCGTTTGTCTTGTTGTAGAGAGTTGCTGCAACGTTTGTAGGAACTGCTGCAACGTCAATCTCTTCGTTAATTACAGCACTTGCTATAACAGACGCGTCGGACTCTGTTGTGAACTTGTAGTTGAGTTCAAGATTACCCTTGTCGGCCTGATCCATAAGATAAGCAGCGCCTATACCTGTTGGGCCGTTCAAAAAGCCTACATTAAAGCTCTCGGATATATAATCCTTTGTCTCTTCGCCGTCGTTTGTATCGTCAGGCGTGTCGGCTTTATCATTTCCGCAGGCAGCAAGGCCGAAAACAAGCATCAGCACTAAAATGATTGACAGAAATTTTTTCATTTTATCTCCTCTTTCTTTTGTTTTGCTATCAGTCAGCAGTATCGCTTACTGAAATATCTAAAAGACCACACGGGTCAATTATAACAATTTTTTTGCCTTCTTTTTTTATAAGGCCCTTGGACCCAAACATATCAAGACTTCTGTAAAGAGACGCCCTACCTATATTTAGCATTTTCGCAAGGGACGAGAAGCTCTTTATATCATCTGCAACATATTCTTCTCCATAGCATCTCATATTATTTATAAGATACCTAGCCACAGCCTGTCCGGCGCTGGATGTTACAAGAGATTGTATTTTCCTATTCAAAAACTGTATTCTGTCCGAAAGAAAAACTATATAATTTCTAGCAGCCGTACCATTTTCCTCAATTATCCTCTCAAGGAGCTTCTGAGGAAAAAATACAATCCTAGTATCCTGGACAGCAGTTATCCTAGTAACATAGGAGCTTTCTTCATTGAACACCGCCGCAGCACCAAAAAGACCAGGCGCCGAAATAATGTTCATTATATACTCTCTTTTGCCCTCTATTTTTTTGGTTACCTGGACCTGTCCTTTTAGAATAAGTCCCAGACTCCGGCGAAAATCCCGTTCACTGTATATGACATCGCCTTTTCCATATTCTGCTCCCTCGCAGAGTTCATCTGAGAGGACATCTTTTATGAAGCTCTCCTCTGTTTCTCGGAACAAAAAGCTCTCTCTTATTGCGCTGTAATCTTCTGGCCCAAAAAATGTCTCTAACATCAACATCTCCAAAAACTGTCTCAAATGATACATTTTATCGGCATTATGTTAGCATTACCTTTATACTTTGTCAATACCCGGCTATTTGCCTTTTTAATATGATTCCCAGGCTGTATGTCTTTTATTTGGAACGCAGCATTTTTTTCAAACTAAGTCCTAGCAAAGGCACGTTCCGCCATTGTAAAAGAAAAACTTTTAGGCTATACTTTATTAGCCGATGGCTTTTTCGGCATATTATGTATATATAAATATCGATCGGAGGGTAAAATGAATATTGTTGTACTTTGCGGCGGGCTCTCAACAGAGCGCGACGTTTCAATAAAAAGCGGAACGCTTATTTTTAACGCCTTGAAGGAACGCGGCCACAATGTGGTTCTTATAGACTCCTTCTTCGGCTACGAAGGTACATACGAAAACCCAAAAGACGTTTTTGAAAAAGAGACTGTTTCCTTCTCCTCTGTTATAGGAGATAGCGAGCCTGACCTTGATGCGGTAAAGGCAAGCCGGAACCAGAAAAACGGCAGTAAACTCGGAGACAATGTAATAGATATCTGCCGCGAGGCCGACATTGTTTTTATGGCAATGCACGGCGAGGACGGAGAAAACGGAAAGATACAAGCACTTTTTGATGTCGAAGGCATTAAATATACCGGCTCCGGCTATCTTGGCAGCGCCATTGCAATGAACAAGGGCCTTTCAAAGATTCTTTTCAAGGCCGCCGGCGTTGGAACTGCCGACAGCATCACTGTGTATAAAGACGACAAGTTCCATCGTAACGTAGGCTTCCCCTGTGTTGTCAAGCCATGCAGCGGTGGCTCTTCTGTAGGTGTTTCTATAGTAAACTCAGAGGCGGAGTATGAAGCTGCTCTCGCCCTCTCGTTTAAATACGAAGACGCAGTCATCGTAGAAAAGTACATAAAAGGCCGTGAGCTCACAATCGGCATACTTGATGGTGAGCCTATGCCAATCATAGAGATTATCCCCAAGCAGGGATTTTATGACTATAAAAACAAATATCAAGCAGGCCTTACAGAAGAGATCTGCCCGGCCCAGATAAGCCCTGTTTTAAAAGAACGCATAGAAAAGGCTGCTGTAAAGGCATATAAAGCTCTGATGATAGACACATACTGCCGTATTGACTTTATGACCGACGAAGACGAGAACGTATACTGTCTTGAGGCCAATACTCTGCCAGGTATGACTCCCACCAGCCTTATTCCCCAGATGGCTGCCGAAATGGGTATGAGTTATGGCCAGCTCTGCGAGAAAATCATTGAGATTTCCCTTAAAAATTTCAACTGACCTTGGTGATAAAATATGAACATGATTCCTTTTACACTAAAAGATATCGCCGCCTCCTGTGGCGGAAAATATGTGGGTCCCGACTCTCTTGCCAGCGCGTGTATAACCGGCGTTGTGAGAGACAGCAGGCAGGTAAGTGAGGGGAACCTCTTCCTTTGTATAAAAGGTGCTTCCGTCGACGGCCATGACTTTGCAGAAAAGGCCTACGACAGCGGCGCTCTGTGTTGTCTTGTACAGCGTCCTCTTAATACGGAAAAACCATACATTCTCGTTGACAGCGTTCTTGACGCCGTAAGATATATTGCCGCAGAATACAGACGCAGGCTTACTCTTCCTATCGTAGGCATCGTGGGCAGCTTTGGTAAAACTACAGCCAAGGAGATGACCGCCTCAGTTTTAGGTCAGAAATTCTCCGTGCTTAAAACAGACGCCAATCTCAACAATGAGCTCGGCGTACCTCTTACGGTTCTTTCCATAAAAGATGAACACACCGCTGCCGTTGTAGAGATGGGGATCTCAGCCTTCGGCGAGATGGAGCATCTTGCCGAGATCGTCCGGCCGGACATATGTATTATGACATCCATTGGCCACTGCCACCTTGAGGCCCTGAAGGATTTAAACGGGGTTTTAAAGGCCAAAAGCGCTGTATTCTCATACATGGAAAAAAATGCTCTGGCTGTTTTAAATGGCGATGATGATATGCTCAGGTCATATGACCCGAAAATAAAAAAGGTTATCTACGGTCTTAGCGATGGTTGCGATGTAAAAGCATTAAATGTAAAAAATTCAGGCTACGAGGGCACAAGCTGCGATATAGACACAGGCGATTGCGTTTTTCCTATCCATATTAACGCCTATGGCGTGCATGTTGTCTCCGCCGCTCTGGCTGCAACTGCCGTTGGTATGGCACTGGGAATGGATAATGACAGCATTGCTACAGGAATCAGTCATTATAAAACTGTTGGCGACAGGGCAAATGTTATAAAATGCGATGATATAACAATAATCAGCGACTGCTATAACGCCAGCCCGGCTACAGTTGCCGCCGGAATAAAATCTCTGATGTCCGTTCCCGGCCGTAAAGTGGCAATTTTAGGCGACATGCTGGAGCTTGGCGACGACTCAAAATCTCTGCACTTTAACACCGGTGTAAACGCTCAAAAAGAAGGTATCGACTGTCTTGTTGCCTGTGGCGAGCGAGCCAAGGATATTTATGACGGCTTCATAAGCGCTCGTCCTGAACAAAAAGCCTATTATTATATGCATAAAAATGATTTTATAAATGATATCCACCGTGTGATTCAGGAGGGCGACACTATTTTGGTAAAAGCATCCCACTCCATGCGTTTTGAGGATATCGTGGAAAAGCTGAAGGAATTTTGATTATGGAGATAAAATACCGTGTGCCCCAGGACAGCCAGGGCCGAAAACTGCAAAATGTACTACGGACAGATATGCAGCTGTCGGCCTCCATGGTGCGGCGTCTTAAAAGGGCAGACGGTATTTTCGTAGATGGTAAAAGTCAGTATACAAATTACATACTTAGGGGTGGCGAAACCATAACGGCAGACCTTAGCCGGGCGGAGCCTGAGTGCGATAACGTGCCTCAGGACGGTACGCTGGATATTTTATATGAAAACGAGGGAATTCTCCTTGTAAACAAACCCAGTGGAATGATAACCCATCCCTCCCGCGCCCAGTACATGGACACCCTGTCAAATTATGTGGCAGGGTACTTAAAGCGTACAACAGGCCATGGTACATGCCACAGCGTCAACAGACTGGACAGAGGCACCAGCGGCATAGTTCTCTTCGCGAAAAACAGCTTTTATATGACAAGAGCTATCGAATCTCTTAAAAAAGATGACGCTTTTAAAGAGTATATAGCCATAGTCCTTGGCTCTTTTCCGGAAAACGAAGGGACTATTGACCTTCCAATATACCGTCCCGACGGCAGAGATATAATAAGGACCGTTGACAGCCGCGGGCAAAAAGCTGTTACACACTACAAAACAATAAAAAAAGGTGTAATAGCCGGAGAAATAGTGTCCCAGGTGTCTTTTATTTTGGAGACCGGACGTACCCACCAGATAAGGGTCCACTGTCTCCACTCAGGTTGTCCGATTTTGGGAGACAATATGTATTTTACCCAGCGTTCATCTGAGCTCAGCAGTACTCTTGGTATATCTCCCCAGGCCCTCCACGCTTTCCACATGGGATTTTGCGACCCTGTATCAGGTAAGTTTCTTGATATTTGCGCGGATATAAAAAGGCCGGACATGATAGCTGCTCTTGAGTCTATGGAATAGCAAAAGCCGCCATGGCTTTCAAATTGAGCAGCATAAATAAATTCTGTTGACATATATTTTTTTAGATTGTATAATTACAAAGCTAAGGATGGAAAACCCATAAGTCCGTATTTTCGGCTCTGGTTTCGCCTTTAATTATATACGGCCGAGTAGTTCAGTTGGTTAGAACGCCAGCCTGTCACGCTGGAGGTCGAGGGTTCGAGCCCCTTCTCGGTCGCCATTATGCTGCTATAGCTCAGTAGGTAGAGCACTTCATTGGTAATGAAGAGGTCAGCAGTTCGAATCTGCCTAGCAGCTCCATATTAAAGCCTAGTTGCAGGCCATATAAAGAGCGGGTTTACACCCGCTCTTTTCTTTTTAATCCTCACTAAACACCCCTTGTTCGGCTTATCCGTACACGGAAAACCCGTACACGGAAAACCCGTACACGGAAAACCCGTACACGGCGGGGGTCTGTCCTCAAACGGAGCGAGCGTATTTAGCTCGAGGCCGAGAGACCCGAAGGGCGGTAGGCCGCAGAGCGTGCTCAGCGAGCGAAGAGAGAGGACAGCCACCGCCGCCATACCGCTGCAGTGTAGTTATCAGATTTAGGCTGTACTGCAAAAAGGGGGCGCGGGCGCGCGACAGCCGAGGCAACGCGGCGCAAGCCGAGGCGCGAAGGGCCGAAGGAACGCCGCGCGGCCGAAGCCCGCCGACACGGAGCACCAAGACAACAACAGCCCCAAACGGCGGGGCGACCATGCGCAAGGGAGAGGCGGGGCCAAACAACCACCAGCCGCCGAGGGCGGGCACCTCTTTTTTCTTCTCTTTGTAGAATAGCACAACCTTCTGTTATACGCTGAGTTTTCCACAATTTGCCCTTTTTCCGCAGTAAGTTTTCCACAATTTGCTATTCTTTTGTTCTGTCTTTTTCCTGTCTTATTCCTATCTTATATTTAGTAGTAGGTATCTTATACTACTACCATATATTGTGGTATAAACCTACCTTCCGTCGTAGTTTTTCCTATTAGTCGAAGTGTCTCATTTTCAGCTGTTTTTGTAAACGTCGTACATGAAGTCATCGTCGATATAATTATCAAAATCCCGCTTCAATTTATTTGACTTTAAAGGTAGTCTTCCCGCTCTCAAGAATATTGCTACCATGAAGCGTAACGCTTGGTGCATGCTTATTCTTTGCTGTTTGCATAGTCTCTGCAGATTGTAGTAGTCTTCTTCGTTTAGTCTCGTCGATACTGTTTTCATATGTTTTTTACTCCATTCTGATAATTCTTCTTTTTTCATTTTCAATCCTTTTCCAGCGACAAACAGAACATTTGTTCTATAATTATAGCAATAGAAAAGGCCGGGCACAAGCCCGGCCTTTCCTTTTGGCTATTCTAATGGGTGTGCTCCTTTTCTGTACGGATTCCAGTTTGGTGCGTACATATCCGAGAGGTATTCGCAGATTGCCTGCTCTATGTCCTCTGGTGTTATGTAGGTCTCATAGAGCGGAAAGCCATGTACGTGGCTATGGCAAGCTGAGCACAGTGTTACGAGGTTATGCGGCGTATTTGTGCCGCCTAAACTGCGCTTGATGTAGTGGTGTATCTGTAGGCCGTTTGTACCGTCGCAGAGCGCACACCGCCAGCCATCGCGGGCGTAAATCTTCTTTCTTGTTGCGTTGTCAATGCGTGAACTCATCATAATATTTTCTCCTTTCAAAAGATTTACCTTTTTCTAAAACAGCTTGTCAAGGGCGCGAAGCGTTCATTTACCCTTGACTGCTGTTTTATGCTTGCACCGTTCTTTTGAAAGGTAATTTATGATGAGTGCTTGACTACAACAAGATTAGACCAGCCCGCGAAAGGCTGCGAAGCATACCAAATTATCTAAAAAAACTGCGTAGCATGTCGTAGGTAGAGCACTTCATTGGTAATGAAGAGGTCAGCAGTTCGATTCTGCCTAGCAGCTCCAAAGACCGCCTTTTTAGCTTAAAAAGGGCGGTTTTATTTCATTTTTGTTATTTATAAAGAGCGGGTGTAAACCCGCTCTTTTCTTTTTAATCCTCACTAAACACCCCTTGTTCGGCTTATCCGTACACGGAAAACCCAGACACGGAAAACCCGTACACGGAAAACCCAGACACGGACTTTCTAAACAAAGTGGACCTGTCCGCGGCAGTTTTTTTATGCCAAATTTTCATCCGCTATCCAGAAGCAAAAAAACAGGACAGTTTACACCGTCCTGTTTTATATTTTTCAGCTTACTGCCGCCTCTTTTTCCTTATAAAGCTGCTGGATTATGGCTCTTCTTGTAACTATCCCCACAAAAGCGTCATTATCATCGATAACCGGCACAAAGTTCTGCTTCATGGCCGTCTCTACCAGCTCGTCTATCTGTGCGGTGATTCTAACGGGGCTCACAGGCAACTTGGCCTGACCCTTTTTACGGAGCAGGTCTTTTACCCTGGCCTTTTCCATATCTTTGACCCCATCTTTTATATTTTCTCTCATAAAATCAACTATGTACCAGAGAAAATCGCCGTCGCTCACTACCCCTACGTATTTTCCGTCCCGGGATATTACAGGCACGGATGTATAACCATGGAACCTCATTTTTTCAAGGCTCTGTCTTATTGTAAAATCATCATAAATGTATGATACATTGACTTTCGGTGTCAGAAAAAAAGCTATATTCATTTTTCTTCCCGCCTTTTTAAAACTATTTCATTATCATTATATAATAGAATTTCAGTAAAATATGTTAAAGTATTATTAATTTAAAAATACCTCAGTTTTCTACTTTTCGTATTATAACAAACGGCGTCATCTGTGTTGACTGACCTGAAGGATTATCCTTTATCATTTCTGCAATTTCATCATAGCTGTAACTGATCATGGAACACTTCCCCAAAATATCCCTAACATAATCGTTTGCGTCAACTACAGCAGCCATCACCCCAGTCTCTTTGTATATCTCATCGCACACCGCAGACGGACATTCTGGGAGCATTATCCCAAACCGTCCATACTCCTTAAAACTGTGGTCGTAAAATCCGTCAAGACCTCTAACTTCCGGTCCGGCTATATCGTAAAACACTCCCTTTTTTCCAAACATTTTGGCTATTCCCGCACAAATAGCCGCCCATATAATCTTCAGAGCACCGCAGTGATCTATTGCGAACTGCATTTTCCATACACTGTCAACTCCTATCCCAGCCTCACTATGAGAAGCAAATTTTGAAAGAAACTTTGCAAGAGGCGAAAGCTTCATATCTTTTTTATATACTATTCGTCTCTGACACAGCGAAATTATCTTCTCGCTTATCGTTATGATGTCTCCTTCCTCGTAATAAGGCAGGATATATTTATTTACAAGCTCTACATAGCTCTCCCCTATTTGAACAAAATGAGTTTTTACAGGATACCTCTCAAATGCCCCAACCGATGTACATATCTCCAGTTTTTTTCCCTCATTGGCCTTAAAATCCATCTTTTTTCTCCTTTGTGATTGATACTAAGGATATAATATCCAATCATCCTTAAAGATGCCTTAAGCTCCTCTGAAGTAAAATTCCCTATATGCCATATATAAACTCTCATATGCAGAGCGCTTACATGCATAAATAAAAGACGGTTTTAGATAAAACCGTCTTTTATAATTAATATTTAATTAATCACTTTATATTATCATATAAAAACTTAAATATCTGCAAAGTCCTCATATTCCTCTTCTGTAAAGCGTCTTTTCGCAACTTTTTCTTTGACACCCGTGAGGAAATCGACTATCTGGTCTCTGTATCTGACTATGGCGCATATAACAGCAACGGCTGCGGCAACAGCTGCTACGATACATAAAATTGTCTTAACAGTTTTATTCATGCTGTATCCTCCCGAAATTTCTGTAATTGTTTTATTATTTTACACTATTATGATTTGCAATTCAATATTTTTATAAATATAACCAGGGAATTTTTGCAAGTTTTCTTTTCCCCTTACAGGTAAAATGCTTGTAGTTTTTGTGTAAATATATTATAATCTATTAGCTAAGGCATTTTTGTCGTTTTGTATATAATTTGTATTTTCAATCAGGATATTCAAATTATATATATCATATATTAACTAAGTAACAAATAAACCGGCAATATTTCAAATATTTTTTAGAAATGGAGTAGGATCATGGTGAAACTTGAAAATGATAATGGTTTCATTTACATCAATGCGGACGTATTTACCACTCTTGTCGGCGAAGCTGCCACCAGCTGTTTCGGCGTAAAGGGTATGGCTATGCGCTCGGTTACTGACGGGCTCGTCCACCTTTTAAAACGCGAATCCATGGGGAAAGGCGTATATGTAACTTTCAACGATAACGATACTGTTTCGATAGAACTTCACATCATCATCGAACACGGAGTAAATATTCCGGCTATCTGCAAGAGTATTATTTCCGAAGTAGCTTACAAAGTATCGGTAGTTACCGGTATAAAAGTAAGCAGTGTGGATGTCTTTGTTGACTCCATAAGCCTTGACTGACATGGAGGGAAATGCAGTGATAACAGAAATTACAGGCGCGGCATTTAAAGATATGGTTATTAATGCCTCAAACGCCATCAATATCGAAAAACAGGCCATAAATGACCTGAATGTTTTTCCTGTTCCCGACGGCGATACAGGCACTAATATGTCCCTTACAATTGGGACGGCCTCTACCGAGCTTAAAAAGCACGGCGAAATGAATATATCCGAAGCATCTGACACAGTAGCTAGCGCTCTGCTCAGAGGCGCCCGCGGCAATTCCGGCGTTATTCTCTCGCTCCTTTTCAGAGGCATTTCAAAAGAATTCAAAGGTTGCGAAAAAGCTGACGCAAAAACTTTTGCGGCCGCAATGCAAAATGGTGTATCTTCCGCTTATAAGGCAGTTATGAAGCCGGCTGAAGGTACAATACTTACAGTTTCACGTCTTGCTTCCGACGCTGCGGTGGCCGCAGCTAAGGAGACTGACGATATTGAAAATCTCCTTGAAATAACCATCCGGGCTGGTAAAAAGGCCCTGGAAAACACTATTAATCAGAATCCTGTACTTAAAAAGGCAGGGGTTATCGACGCTGGCGGTAAAGGATATATCTGTATCCTTGAGGGCATGCTCAAAGCTCTTCGAGGAGAGATGATAGAATACACAGGCGATGCTTCCGAATCTGAGGGCAAGGCTGACTTTGCCGGCCTTTCTGACGAGGAGATAACATTCACCTTTGATACTGTATTTATCGTCCGCAAAACTGTAAAGAAATCTCTCGACCCTCTTGCTGCTTATCTTGACAGCATTGGCGACAGCCTTGTTATCGGCGAGGACGATAACGCTTTCAAAGTTCATGTCCATACCAATATTCCAGGCGACGCCCTCAATGAAGCCCAGAAATACGGTACTCTCGAGCTTGCCAAGATCGAAAACATGCGTACTCAGCGTGATGATCTGGCCGCAGGCAGAAAGGCTCAGAGCATAGACGATCTTGAAAATATCGAGATCGAAGAGGCTGACGCAAAGCCGGAGAAAAAATTCGGTGTTGTTGCCGTATGTGTAGGCGACGGTCTCTCTGAGACATTTACAGAACTTGGTGTCGACAGGATAATCATGGGTGGCCAGACGATGAATCCATCCACTGAGGACATTTTAAAGCAGGTTAAAAAGACTCCTGCAGAGATAGTTTATGTGTTCCCCAACAACAAGAACATAATCATGGCAGCTGAACAGTGCATACCTCTCGTAGAGAATAAGAAAGTCATTGTCATTCCTACAACCACCGTCATGCAGGGTATCGCAGCAATGATGAATTTCGATGCCTCCGCTACGGAAGAGGAGCTGACTGAGGTTCTATCAACCTCATTCTCAAATGTTCACTCCGCTTCAATCACCTACGCAGCCAGAGATTCAGAATTTGACGGTAAGCTGATAAAGACCGGCGAGTTCCTCGCCCTTCTTGAAGGTTCCGTTATCGCAAATACCTCTGATTATGACGTAGTTACAAGAGCTCTTGTTGATTCTCTGAAAGAGTATGAACCTGAAATAATCACTATTTTCTACGGAAAAGACGTGCTGGAAGATGACGCAGAATCCCTTGCAGAGGTATTCTCCGAAGCCTTCCCTGATGCCGACGTAGTTACCGCTTACGGAGGCCAGCCTGTATACTATTACATGATCTCAGCTGAATAGAGCAAAAAAGACATAAAGACCTGTTGTGCCATTGTGTGAATTAACAGAAGTGCTTATCCATACAATGGCACTTAATATTTATCTCTTCCACGGTATCGCCCCAGTACATCTCTTCTAAACAAAAGAAATTAAAATCATCCACATAATTGGGCCTAACAAACTCTGGCATTTTATAACCAAATTTTGGAAGTATAAGTTAATTATCGTATAAAATCTATCAAATTTCTGCACTTATAAAAAGTGAAGCATTAATATAGCAACTTGAGATTACATAAAAAGTTTTTTGAAACAAACGGCTTGACATGTATTTGAAAGCATGTTAGACTGCAATTACGGTAGTTGCACAACTGACGGTTTTAAGTGGAATTAACCACGTGGAGTGCGACGTGAATATCGGCCGACCGTCTGGGCATAAAGGGTCCCAGACTGTCGGCCTTTTTGTTTTTATAATCATTGTCAAAGGAGGGCACAAATGGCGATCGGGTACATTCATTCCGTGGAGAGCATGGGCCTGGTAGACGGCCCAGGTATTCGCACAGTTGTATTTCTTCAAGGTTGCAACCTTCGATGTCAGTACTGCCACAACCCTGATACTTGGGAGATCCGTGGCGAGCGGGCACAGCAAATTACACCTGAAGAGTTGGTGGCGAAGCTGTGTCGCTTCAAACCCTATTATGGCACTGAGGGAGGCGTAACTTTCTCAGGAGGGGAACCTCTGCTCCAGCCCGAATTTTTACTGGAATGTTTAAAGCTGTGCCATCAGAAGGGAATTAATACCTGTTTGGATACAGCCGGCTGCGGTATGGGGGATTATGAAGAGATCCTGAAATATACCGACCTTATATTGATGGACATCAAAGAGCATACCCCGCAAGGCTTTCAAAAAATTACCCGCCGTGAAAGTGGCCAGTGGGAGCATTTCCTTGAAGCAGCACAAAGACTGCATGTGCCAATGTGGATCCGCCACGTTGTAGTGCCAGGCCTCACCGATGGTGATGAACACCTGGCATCCCTTGAAGACTATCTCAAATCCATCTCGCACATCCGTCGTGTAGAACTATTACCCTACCACACATTAGGAGTACATAAGTATCATGAGATGGGGATATCCTATCCCCTTGAAGGAGTCCCGCCTATGGATGGGAACAGCCTTATTGATTGGCAGAAAAGAATTAACAACACAGTAACTCACATAGAAAATGAGGAGGAAAATTTATGAGCATTGATGTTAACGGCAGCTATTGGCAGGGATTTCACACTGGCGAGTGGAGACATCTCATAAACGTACGAAACTTTATACAGAAAAATTACACACCTTATCTTGGAGACGACAGCTTCCTCTCCCCCATTTCTCCTCGCACTAAAAAGGTGTGGGAACAGGCTCACAACCTGATTCTTGAGGAGATGAAAAAGGGAATTCTGGATGTCGAAACAAAAGTAATATCCGGTATTGACAATTTTGAACCCGGCTACATTGATAAAGAAAACGAAGTTATAGTAGGTCTTCAGACAGATGCGCCTCTCAAGAGGATCGTTAACCTCTACGGCGGCTTGCGTATGGCAGAATCTGCTTTAGAGCAGTATGGCTATACTTTAGATCCAGAAATTCGCAAACATTTCCACCTTTACCGCAAAACCCACAATGAAGGTGTGTTTGACGCCTATCCAAAGCGCACACGTCTGGCCCGCACCGCCGGTCTTCTCACTGGTCTGCCTGACGCCTACGGCCGCGGACGTATTGTAGGCGACTATCGTCGCATACCTCTGTACGGTACTGACTTCCTCATCGAAGAAAAGAAGCGCGATCTTGAAGAAATGGACGGCCCTATGACTGACGAGCTCATCCGTCTGCGTGAAGAA
Source organism: uncultured Oscillospiraceae bacterium (assembly GCA_944387845.1). Taxonomy (GTDB): domain Bacteria; phylum Bacillota; class Clostridia; order Oscillospirales; family Oscillospiraceae; genus CALXGH01. Next base: position 13,390 of record CALXGH010000021.1, on the reverse strand, counting down.
ATAAATATGCAGATCCGTGCCCTTCAGGAACTGGCTTCCATGGCAGCCCGTTACGGCTGTGATGTAACCCGCCCTGCAGAAAATGCACGGGAGGCCGTACAGAATCTGTACTTAGGCTACCTGGCCGGAGTCAAAGAGAACAACGGAGCCGCCACCTCTCTCGGCCGCACCGCTACCTTCCTGGATATCTATATTCAGCGTGATATGGATCGCGGAATTCTTGATGAAGAAGGCGCTCAGGAGCTTATCGACCAGTTTGTTATCAAGCTCCGTCTTGTTCGCCACCTGCGTACCCCAGAGTACAATGAGCTCTTCGGAGGCGACCCAACATGGGTTACCGAGGCTCTCGGCGGCATGGGAATCGACGGTCGCACACTTGTAACCAAGACATGCTTCCGCTATCTCCACACTCTTACAAACCTGGGCACTGCCCCGGAACCGAACCTGACCGTTCTGTGGAGCCAGAATCTGCCCCAGGGCTTTAAAGACTATTGTGCAAAAATGAGCGTAATTACTGACTCCATTCAGTATGAGAACGACGATATCATGCGTCCTCTCTATGGCGATGACTACTGCATAGCATGCTGCGTATCCGCAATGGCAGTTGGCAAGCAGATGCAGTTCTTCGGCGCAAGGGCAAATCTTGCAAAGAGCCTTCTTTACGCCATCAATGGAGGCGTTGACGAAAAGAAGGGAATGCAGGTTGTTCCTGGTATCCAGCGGGATGAAGACGAGGTGCTCAACTATTCAAAAGTCCTAACAAACTATAAGAAGGTTCTGTCCTATGTTGCAGAACTCTATGTGGATACGATAAATATCATCCACTATATGCATGACAAATATGCCTATGAGGCAAGCCAGATGGCCCTTCATGACACTCTTGTGGAGCGTCTTGCAGCCTTTGGCGTGGCAGGTCTGTCCATCGCCGCAGACTCCCTCTCCGCTATTAAATTTGCAAAAGTACGCCCAATCCGCAATGAGCAGGGAATCGCCGTTGACTTTGAGGTGGAAGGAGAATTCCCCAAATACGGTAATGACGATGATCGCGTAGACGATATTGCCGTTGAAATTGTATCCTATTTCTCCGCTGAACTGAAAAAGCACCCACTGTACCGCAACGCTATCCACACACTCTCCGCACTGACTATCACCAGCAATGTAATGTACGGCAAGAAGACAGGAAGCACACCGGACGGGCGCAAAGCTGGAGAACCTTTTGCTCCTGGCGCTAACCCGATGCACGGCAGAGATGAAAACGGTGCTTTGGCCAGCCTTAACTCCGTTGCCAAGATTCCATATCGCGGTGTATGTCAGGACGGCGTTTCCAACACCTTCTCAATTGTACCTAACGCACTTGGAAAGAGCCTGGAAGAGCGTGTCCATAACCTTGTCTCCATTCTGGATGGCTACTTTATCCAGGGAGCTCACCACCTTAATGTAAACGTACTTGATCGTCAGGTGCTGTTAGATGCTATGGAACACCCTGAGCAGTATCCTACTTTGACAATCCGAGTTTCCGGTTATGCGGTAAACTTTAACCGCCTTAGCAGGGAACAGCAGCTTGAAGTAATCAAGCGCACATTCCATGAGTCCATCTAAATTTTACTACAATCAAAATATACCCGGAGAACTTTACTGTTCTCCGGGTATATTTTCATATTATCTTTCTGTATATAGAGCCGAATACTCTAACATGCAAAAAAGCATCCCTTATGGGATGCTTTTTTCTTATTTGTTGTTTATGCCGAGAACGGCAACAGCGTCAGATATTGTCTTTTCCATAGCTTCTCTGCCGTATTCATCAACCTGAGCTTTATCCTTTGCCCCGTGTGTAAGACATCCAGCACCGCCGATGCATCCACCGACACAGGCCATACCCTCAATAAAGTTCTCTTTGAGGACATTTTTGCTCTTTTTCAGAAGAGCAACTTTGCACTCCTCAATACCGTTGCATACTGCCGGTTTGACCTCAAAGTCGAGGTTCTGTTCTTTAAGGGCCTGAGCCACAGCATCAGACAGGCCGCCTGTACGGGCAAATATTCTTCCGAAGTAGGATGCATTGTCAAGTACATCCTCTTCAAGAGTATTTATATCCATATCAAGGCTATCAAACATAGCCTGAAGCTCTTCAAAGGTCATTACGGAATCTACATATGGCTTAACTGTGTCAAGCTGCATTTCCATCTTTTTCGCGGTGCATGGCCCGATGAATATTACCTTTGCATTTTCTGTTGTATCCTTTATATACTTGCCCAGAGCCGCCATAGGAGACAGGTTGTGGGAGATGTAAGGGATAAGCTCCGGATATGACTTTTTGATGTATGCTACAAAGCCCGGGCAGCATGAACTTGTAAGGAAGCCCTTCTCCACAAGTTCCTTTGACTCGCTGAGAGCTACCATATCCGCGCCGAGAGCAGCTTCAATAACTGTGTGGAATCCCATCTTTTTAAGTCCAGCTACTACCTGGCCCAGTTTTGCGTATGAGAACTGGCTGGATATAGACGGGGCAACAATGGCGTATACCTTGTATTTCTTTCCGCCCTCACTCTTCTTGATTATATCTATTACGTTGAGTATGTATGACTTATCCATAATAGCACCGAATGGGCACTGATATACACAAGCACCACAGGATATGCACTTTTCATTGTCAATTGCAGCTACGCTGTCCTCGCTTATGGTTATAGCCTTTACCTTGCATGCGTTCTGACATGGCCTCTTGCGGTTAATGATGGCAGTATAAGGACAAACCTGGGAGCAACGTCCGCACTCAATACACTTTGTCTTGTCTATATGTGCTGTATGATTATGGTCAAAGGATATAGCTCCTCTCGGGCAAACATCCTCACAGCGGTGTGCAAGGCAGCCTCTGCATGAGTCTGTTACCTCATATCCAGCAGCAGGGCACTCATCGCAGGCGATGTCTATAACCTCGATAACGTTCGGATTATCCTTATCGCCGCCCATGGCGATCTTTACTCGCTCTGACAAAATAGCACGCTCTTTATATACGCAGCAGCGCATTGTTGGCACTTTTCCAGGTACAATGTCCTTCGGAATGTCAGTAATGCTCTCAAGGAGCGTGTCGTCCCATGCATGACGGGCAACTTCTCTCAGGACCTTATATTTAAGATGCTGTACTTTTGTATCAAATTTTCTCATGTTTTTTCTCCCTTAAAAATAACTTACCTTAATGCGTTTGCCCATCTTCTTAAGGCATTCAGACAGTTCCTGCACCAGGTTCATTTTTATGCTGAATGTAATAGGCAGTTCCGGGTTCTGATGTGCCGGATTTATAGCTCTGCCCACAAAGAAATTTATATCTGTCGCCTCTTCAAAAAGCAGCCTGCTTATAAGAGACGCACCATCCTTCTTATAACACCACTGTTCGTAACTCTCATTATCTTTGAGATAGTCTTTGGCGTATTCCAGCACCTTGTTTATGGTTATTACGCCCTCTGTAACAAGGTCAACGCCCTCGATCTCCGCGATAGGCGGCACATCGCTGCTTTCAAAAGTAAGGCTTGCTTTCAGCGGTTTGTTCAGATATTTAGCTGCGATTGATGACGTCGTACCGCCACAGACTATATGCTTTCCTTCTTTGGAGAAGAAAAGGCTCATCATCCTGTCGCAGTCGTCCCTGTTGGAAGGAGGCCCAAAGAGAAGATTCATAGGCTCTCTCTTCCTTATGCGTATAACGCAGGCGGTTGCGTCATCACCCGGCTCATTTCCGTAGAGCTTGTTGCACTCATCCACAAGTATAGTTGACAGTGTCTTTGCCGTATATCCCGCCGGAGCCAGAGTCTCCATAAATGATATTATGTCCTCTCTTTTCCAGCCAAAGTTGAAGGCAAGACCAATGCCCGCGTGTGGGCAACCATCACTCATGGCTATGAAAATGTCATTTTCCCGAAGCTTTATGTTTGACCTGTATATCTGCTTTCCGCCGATACTCATCTCGGTCTTAGGGTAATCATAATTAACCCCATCCCGCAGCAGTATTATCATTGGGTTGTCATACTGTATAAGCTCGGCCGTGTCGTTATTGATCAGGTGTATGATGGTAAAAGTGGAGTACGCAACGCCCCTTACGGAACACACTGGGAGAGTGTCAGCGATTGTGGACACACACTCTTCAAGCGGTAGTCCCTCAGCCATCATGGTGGATATTATCTTGGATGTAAGGGTGGATAAAATACTGGCTTTTACACCACTGCCCAGTCCGTCAGCCAGTACGATTACCGTGGAGTTCTCGTCCTGCTCTATGATATCCACATGATCCCCGCAGAGCTGCTCTCCGAAATGATTTATACTCTTGTACCCGATCTCAGCACATAAATCATTCATCAGATATCGACTCCTTCAATTTTGAAAGGGCAATCTTTGTCTCGGCGGCTGTCTCACCTAAAAGTGAAGCTATCTCCTGAACGATACGCATCTGCTTTTCTACTACCTTATCGGCTACCTCAACCGTCTGACGGCTTATGCTCTCTTTCTTCTCTCTCTCATTTTCCTCATCTGTAACATCACGCATAATGCAGATGAGCATCTTGCTCTCTCTGTCAGGAACAATAGTCCACTCCACATATCTCTTATACTCAGCAAGGTATACCCTCTCGTTATATATTCCCCTGCCGGTGTTCTGTACCTTTATAAATACCGTCGGGTCAAGTATCCGCACTACCTGGTCGCCCAAAACGTCGGACTGATATCTGATATTCATAATATTCAGCGCCGCTGAGTTTATCTGCTGGACCTCCAGTTTGTCGTTTAACACAATAAGGCCGTTTGGCGTGTTTTTAACGATAGTGTCGGAGAAACTCTCGGCCTTGTCTTTTAAGAACGGCAGGCACATGGATATCTCGGCCTTGCCCTGGTATATGGCAATCGCCTTTTCACGGCAGGTGTCATATCCGCATGAGCCGCAGTTGAGCTCTTGCTCAGGGCGGAATTTGCCCATCTGGTGTAGTATCTCCCGAATCTCACTTTCAGATGGCATCTTGGACTCTCTGTCTATATACTCAAAGTCTTTCTTCATAGCCACGATATCTGGCTGCGGAACATCAAAATCTTCCTCGCCGGCGAAATTGGCTACAGATACATAGTCTTTTACAGGACTGCGGCGGTATTTCTCCATTACAGGGCCACCGATGCAGCTTCCTATACACGCCGACATCTCTATAAAGCAGTTGTGTATTTTTCCGCTCTCTATATCCTTAAGAGCAGCTATGCAGTTTTCCACGCCGTCAAGGGCGATATATGTGTAGCCCGGTGCGTCCTGAGCCATGGTCTTTAAAATGCCGCCTGTGGTGGGGAAGAATCTGGCCCGGCTGTTATTATCAGGTATGATCTCTTTTTTAAGTTCAATATCTTCTCTCTTCAGCCACTCTGTAAGCTCCTCAAAGGTGAGGACAGCGTCAACTATACCGTCGCTTAGTTCGCCCTCATCCTTTTTGGCAACACATGGGCCGATAAAAACAGTTTTGGCGTTTGGTATTCTCTTCTTTATATCCTTGCAGTGGGCAACCATAGGAGAAACCACATCAGCAAGATACTGAATCTCATTTGGGAAATACTTCTGTATGAGAAGATTTATAGAATGGCAGCAGGAGGATATGAGAATGTCCCTTTTCTCCTCTTTGAGCATACGTTCATATTCCCTTTTTACCATTGTGGCGCCAATAGCTGTCTCCTCAACATCGTAAAAGCCCAATTTTTTAAGGGCTTCTCTCATAGACTCTATGCCTACACCTTCATAATTTGCGATGAAGGACGGAGCAAGGCTAACCACTACAGGATCTCCAGTCTGTAAAAGAACATGGACTTTCTCTGTCTCGTCTCTGATCTGCTTGGCATTCTGCGGGCAGACAACAAAGCAGTGGCCGCACAGTATACACTCGTTATCTATAATATGGGCCTGGTTTCCTGAGAAGCGGATGGACTTTACCGGACAATGCCTTATACACTTGTAGCAGTTTTTACAGTTGGATTTCTTTAAAATAAGACTACTTGACACAGATATCACGCTCCCTCACGTAATTTTTTCAGGACCTTATCTTCAAAAAACTCATTAAATCCCTCAACGGTAACGCCTGGGTATATATCATCGTCCACCTGAACGGTTACGCCTACCCTGTTGCACTTTCCAGTACAGAAACTGCCCGCAAGGGTTATGTCCCGCTCCAGATGGTACTGCTCAATGGCTTTCTGAAAAAGCTCAACTATCTTTTCCGAGCCTTTCAGATGGCAGGATGAACCGACGCAGATCTGAATTATCATATAATCACGCCCTCGCTTTTATATGCTCGTTGAAAAACTCTTCCGTAGTTTCTGGAGATACGGAAAACATCTCATCGTCTACCGTAACGCAAACGCCTTTCTGACAGTTACCCATGCAGAAAGTTCCGCCAAGCTCAATTTTATCTCCAAGACCCGCCTGGGCAATAAGTTCCTGAAGCTTCTGAACTACTTGACGTGAACCTTTAATATGGCATGAAGAACCTATACAAACTACAACTTTCATAATCTATTTGCTCCTTATTCGTAATCAACAATATTTTCCCAACTGAGCAGAAGCTCCCGTTCTCTCTCGTTGCCTTTCACCGAAAGGGATGCAGCCACTATGGGCATCCACTTTTTTATATCCTCTTTGGAAGATCCGCTCTTATTGCAGAACATCTCCAGATATGCCTTAGCGCTTTCTTTTTCTCCGTTCAGATAGAAATACAGAAAAGTCCTTGCTACGTCCGCTTCCCTATTTCCAACCGTCGCATGAGACCAGTCCAGAATAAATGGCGTTCCGTCCTCTCTTATTATTATGTTGGATGGATTAAAATCCCCGTGGCAGAGCTCATTATTCCTTGGCATACTGTCCAGCCTTGCATGAAGATCTACACGGGTTGTGGCATCAAGCTCAGAGAAAAGTATATTTCCACCAAGCTTATCTCTCAGTCTGCTGAGCTTCGGACAGCGTTTTTCAAACACGGAGATTTGGAGGTCTACAAATCTCTCCATGTACTCCTCCTTTTTCTCGCTCTCCTCTTTCATAAGCCGATCCATGGTTTTGCCTGTAATATATTCCAAAACAATGGCCCATTTATCGCCTACTTGTGTAACTTCTAAAATTTTTGGTATATTGAGACCTGTCTCCTCTACACGGGCCTGATTGAGAGCCTCGTTCAAAACGTCGGCCTTGGTGTATTTGTCATTAAAAACCTTTATGCACCTGTCTCCGTCCCGGTAGACCGTTTTTGCGTTTCTGACTGCTATTACCCGATCAAGGTTCATAATTTTCCTCCCTGGGGCATAATACATTCCGCCTGACTTCACATGCGGAAAATTACTTTCACAGATCTGACTGTATACAAAATTTCTATTTCAGCACAGCACAAAGCACCCCATATCACTATGCTTATGTTTATATGTATACACTAATCACCTTTGTCGATTTTACTCAAAATTTGTAGATATATCAAGATAAAAGTTGATTTTTTCACAAATTATTTATGGATTTTCATCCACTTGTTGTAAAGAAATCCCCTGTAACCTTTTTCTACCCATATACTCCAAATAAGACCATCCCAAATCAGGGGTGGCCTTATTTGCTTTTTAAGTTCTTTTTTGATCACTCTGTTCTCTTCCAGACAAGCTTTGGCTCCTGGCCATTTACAAATCTCTTTATCTCGTCAAAGATCATCTCGCTCTGCCATCTTGCCACATCGCAGCTCATACCTGCCAGATGGCTTGTTATGAGAACATTGTCCCTGTCAAGAAGGGGATGATTTTTCGGTGCTGGCTCCTGCCACATAACATCCATAGCTGCTCCGGCGATTTTCCCTTCTTCTATCGCGTCAATAAGGGCCTTCTGGTCAACTACGGAAGCTCTTGCGGAGTTTATGAATATTGCCGTGGACTTCATTTTGGAAAACCAGCTTTCATCCACCATTCCTTTTGTCTCCTTGTTTACAGGCAGATGTATAGAAATCACATCCGCCGTGGACAGCGCCTCATCCAACTCAACTTTTTCATATCCGCCGCTTTCTATATCTTCTTTAGTGCAGTACGGATCATATACCTTTACTTCCATACCGAAGCCTTCTTTTGCCGTGTGGGCAACTCTTCTTCCTATGGCTCCGTATCCGATTATAGATATTGTACGGCCGTATAGCTCAAAGCCCCCACCGAAATCCCTCATAGGGCTGGTGCCGTCAGGCATATACCAAACAACATCCTGCTGAAAATCTATATCCAGTACGTTCTCTTTCTCCGGTCCCAGATATCTACCGGATCTCAGAGCATGGTTATTTGCCGCGATCCTACGTACTAGGGCGATTAAAAGCCCGAAAACATACTCCGAAACGGAGTTAGCATTCCGGCCCGGCGTGTAAACAAGAGGTATCCCTGCTTTATATATAGCTTTCCAGTCCACATTTACCGGTGTTCCTCTGCCGCAGCCCAAAAGCTTCATACCGCTGGCTTTCCATGCCTCAATACATTTTTCAGTTACGACCTCAGTATTTATGTAAACTACATCGCAGCCAAGACACTGCTCCAAAAGTTCATCTTCAGTTGGATTTCTTCCCAGGGCCTTTTTACCTACGATTTTAACATCGCACATCTCTTTAAGATGAGAGAAATAGGGCTCCACAAGGTCGCTGGAAAACGCTACTTTGATTTTACTCATATTTTCACCTACTATCTTTTCAGCATTTCTTCAGTGAGGATTACAGGCTCGCCTATGCTTTTTGCCAGGAAATACATCTGCGTTACAACTTCCAGAGATTCCGCTATACTCATAGCATCCTCCATATCCTTGCCTCCGGCAATAAGACCATGGTTCTGCATAAGCACAGCCTTTAGCCCATTCATTGCTTCATAGGTTACCTCGGCCAGTTTTTTGCTCCCGGCTGGAGCAAATGGAGCGCATGGCAGCTCCAGTGCGCCGCATTTTTTAATAAGGAAGTGTACTGCCGGAAGAGGTTTTGCAAGGCAGGAATACGCCGTTGCGTAAGGGGAATGGGTATGCACAACGGCATTTATGTCATCTCTGTACTTATAATAGTAGCGGTGCATTATGTGTTCTATGGACGGCTTTCTCTTGCCGTCTACAATGTTTCCGTCAAGGTCGATAATAACGATATCTTCCTCTTTGATCTTTCGATAGTCCATGGATGTGGGCGTCATTGCGTAAAGACCCTTTTCGCGGTTAAATACGCTTATGTTTCCACTGGTACCACTTGTGAGATTTTTCTCCAGCATGATAATACCATATTCCCGTACTATCTCCCGTTCTTCCTGTAATAACATAAGTAGACCTCCTTAGATATATATTCCCAGTGCTGACGCACATAAGAGCAATGGATTATAAAAACGCAAAAAGAGAGCTAAACGCTCTCTTTTTTACTGAATTTTATCTTCTTTTCGACATATTATCCCCAGCAGGCAGTTACCGATCGAAATAGCCAGTCCGGCGATTATGAGCATCTCCCAGATGCCCCGAGCTGTACCGATAACCAAAATGGAGAAATAAATACCAAGAAGGCATGCAAAAATGCCTCGGCCTCTGTTATACCTCTTGTAGAAAAAGCCAGAGATATAATAAAACGCCATAGTCTGTGCGGCAGCAGCAAGGCAATTGTATACGAACTTGATGAGCTGTGGCTCAGTTGCATATTCCTTATAAATCAGAACAAGCCATATACAGCAAAATATCGATGGGACAACACACAAAATTCGCATAAGCCCATCTTCAGGACCTTTACCGCTACCCATATAAAATACTCCAAACCCAGTAAAAAGAGCGAAGAGAACAAACACTATGGTCTCAGGCAAAAGATAATTACGGTTTTCCAGATAGTACATAACCGCACCGGCGATTATTAAAACAGCAGACACGACCGCCAGTATTTTGGACACAGATATCCCAGTGGAAGTACTGCTCCAGTTTTTAGATACAAAAAAGGAAAACGCAGCGGAAACAATTAGCACAACAACGGTCAGCCCGCTTAGTGCCAGTGTAACAGTAGAATTTTCTTCCACAATAACCGCGTTTTTGAGCACAGTATTAAATTCAATGTTTTTAAGTATGCAGCCTGCTATCCCCGCTAAAAAAATGAGAACCATTGCCAACTGAATTTTTTTCCGCATAAATACTGCCCAACCAAAATATAAATCTTACATGAGTATAAATATTATACATGAGATTACACCTGCTGTCAATCATGTGCGGAGGTCAAGAGATGAAACGTTTTTCGATAATTTGTGCTGTAATTATACTGTTTTCTGTAGTTTTTCCCATATTTTATACATTAAAAAGTTCAAAGAGCAGAGGCGCTCCATTGACCGACAATGAGGGGCAGGCAGATGCCTCTGTAACCGTGTCCGTGCTGGATGGGGACAATATTGTGGAGATGAACCTTTCCGATTATCTGACCGGTGTCGTGGCGGCAGAAATGCCGGCCTCATTTGAAGAGGAAGCTCTAAAAGCTCAGGCTGTGGCTGCAAGGACATACACATTATATAAAATGGTCGTGGCCCCCTCATCAAATCACCCTGACGCCGATGTTTGTACTAATTCAGTCTGCTGTAAGGCATACATATCCCAGGACACAATGAAAGAGCGCTGGGGGGATAATTATGACCAGTATTATGACAAGATATCCCAGTCTGTATCCCAGACAGATGGTCAGTGTCTTGTATATGACAGTGAGCCTATCCTGGCCGTATTCCACTCGTCATCTTCAGGTATGACAGAGAGCAGCGGCGATATATGGCCTAACCAGCTCCCCTATCTTGTTAGCGTTGAGAGCCCTGAGACTGCTGACAGTGTGCCGAATTTCAGTCAGACTGTAAAGGTGTCCTATGACGATTTTAAAAACACCGTCATGTCTCAGTACCCTGATGCCGTCTTTTCCGATGATAAAAGCACCTGGATAACCGATATAGTTTTAAATGACAGCGGCAGAATAGCTACTGCGGTCATCGGTGGCATCACCATGACAGGACCAGATATACGTAGCCTGTTTTCCCTGAGGTCATCATCCATAACTTTTAACCAGACTGAAACCGAGATAGAAATAACCACCGAAGGCTATGGCCACGGCGTGGGTATGAGCCAGTATGGAGCCAACACCATGGCTCAGTCCGGAAGTAACTATAAAGATATTCTGTCCTGGTATTATACGGGATGTCAGTTCGGAAGCGTCTCAGATTTTATATAAAGTGAAATGAAAAACGCCGGTGTGGAAATCACACCGGCGTTTTAAATATGCTGTTAGTTTTGCCTTTTAGCAATTATGCCTCGTAAAGAGCTTTGAGTCTAACAAGGTGCTGATAACGAGCCTTTGCTTCTTCTTCGCTCTTCTTGAACAGAACGTTAGCTCTCTCTGGGAATTCACGTGTCAGACGGCTGTAGCGAGCCTCATTCATAAGAAATTCCTGATAGCCGCCCTGTGGCTCCTTGCTGTCGAGAGTAAACGGATTCTTACCCTCAGCTGCAAGAGCAGGATTGAAGCGGAACATGTTCCAATAACCGCAGTCAACAGCCTTCTTCATCTCTGTCTGGCAGTTTGTCATACCACCCTTGATGGAGTGCATCTCGCATGGTGAGTAAGCAATGATGAGGGAAGGACCGTGGTAAGCTTCAGCTTCCTGAATTGCCTTCAGAGTCTGAGCTGGGTTAGCACCCATAGATACCTGAGCAACATAGATGTAACCATAGCTCATAGCGATCTCAGCAAGGCTCTTGGACTTGATTTCCTTACCGGCAGCTGCAAACTGAGCAACCTGACCGATGTTGGAAGCCTTGGAAGCCTGACCGCCTGTGTTGGAGTAAACCTCTGTGTTGAATACGAAGATGTTGATGTCTTCGCCGGAAGCAAGAACATGGTCAACGCCGCCGAAGCCGATATCATAAGCCCAGCCGTCGCCGCCGAATACCCATACGGACTTCTTGCAGAGGTACTCTTTATTCTTAAGGATCTCTTCGCAGAGAGCGCAAGCGTCGCAGTCGCAGAACTGCTTGCCAGCAGCCTTGAGTTCCTTACCGTGAGCGCTGAACTTAGCGTCGGAAGAAGCTACAAGCTCATCTACTGTGCAGATGGAAGCTTCCAGTGCAGCAACATAAGCCTTTGTAGCAGCCTTGTTAGCTTCACCGTCATCCATTGTGTCAAGCCACTTCTGAGCAGCTTCTTTCAGTTCTGGACGTACCCATTCAACCTTAATGAGTTCTTCTGTCTTGCCCTTCAGTCTCTCGCGGATGGCTTTCTGACCGAGGTACAGACCGAGACCATGCTCAGCGTTATCTTCAAAGAGGGAGTTAGCCCAAGCAGGACCGTGGCCATCTTTATCAACTGTGTACGGGGATGTAGCAGCAGGACCACCCCAGATAGAGGAACAACCTGTTGCGTTGGAGATATACATTCTATCGCCGCAAACCTGAGTAACAAGACGTGCATAAGCTGTCTCAGCACAACCTGCGCAGGAGCCGGAGAACTCAAGCAGAGGTGTCTTGAACTGGCTGCCCTTGATGGAGGAGTCAGCAACTTCGTCCTTAACTGTTACGTTTGCTACCATGTAATCAAATACATCCTGCTGTGCAGCTTCATTTTCCTGAGGAACCATCTTCAGGGACTTAGTTGGGCATGTGCCTACGCAGACACCGCAACCCATACAATCAAGCGGGGAAACTGCAAGAGAGAACTGGTAAACGCCCTTGCCCTTGCCAGCCTTGATCGGAACGATCTTTGCAGCCTCAGGAGCACCCTTAACTTCTTCGTCGTTAAGTGCATAAGGACGGATTGTAGCATGAGGACATACATAAGCGCAGAGGTTGCACTGGATACATGTCTCAGCGTTCCAAGATGGAACTGTAACAGCTACGCCGCGCTTCTCATAAGCGGCAGCGCCAAGCTCAAATGTACCATCAACGTGGTCAACGAATGCGGAAACAGGCAGGCTGTCGCCGTCCATTCTGCCAACAGGATCAAGAATGTTCTTAACCATCTTAACAAGATCTTCTTTACCGATGAGCTTCTTGCCATCGTCTTCTTCTTTAGCGTCAGCCCAGGATGCAGGAACCTCAACCTTCTTGAATGCTGTTGCGCCGATGTCGATAGCTTTGTGGTTCATATCAACAATATCCTGACCTTTCTTCAGGTAGGACTTTGTTGCAGCATCCTTCATGTACTGGATAGCTTCTTCCTGAGGCATAACGCCTGCAAGTGTGAAGAACGCAGACTGAAGGATTGTGTTTGTACGTTTGCCCATACCAATCTCAATAGCCAGGTCGATAGCATTGATCATATAGAGCTGGATGTTGTTCTGAGCGATATAGCGCTTGGCCTCAGCGTTCAGATGGTGATTGAGCTCGTCGAAGTCCCACTGGCAGTTG
>CALXGH010000020.1 GCA_944387845.1 uncultured Oscillospiraceae bacterium | reverse complement strand
CTCTGTATGCCCGACAGCTACAATGGTCGTTAAGTATACAGGTTCCTGGGCTGACCAGGCTCTTGAGAAAGAGACAGCTGAAGCTCTCATCGCTGAGGACTGCGTTCTTATCTCTCAGCACGCTGATACAACAGGCGCTGCAACAGCTTGTGAATCCGCTGGCGCTTATGATGTAGGCTACAACGCTTCCATGCTTGAGGCTGCTCCTAACTATGCTGTTACTTCTGCAGTTCCAATTTGGGGTCCATATTACACATACGCTGTAAAATGCGTTATGGACGGCGAGAAGATTGCTACTGACTGGACAAGCGGTATAAGCGACGGTACATGCGATATTTCTGAGATCAACTCCGCTATCTTCACAGAAGAACAGCTTGCAGAAGTTCAGGCTAAAGTTGAAGAAGTAAAAGCCGGTCTTGCTGACGGCTCCATCAAGGTATTCGATCTGTCTACATTCACAGTAAATGGCGAAGAACTTGCTGCTGGCACACTTGACGGTAACGGCAATGACCAGATCAAAGACGGAGCATTTATGGAATCTTCCGTTCAGTCCGCTCCTGGCTTTAACTGGATCATCGATGGTATCACTGAACTCAACCAGGTATATTAATAATTCGGTAAACTGAATATTTGGCGGAGCTGCTTTTTAAGCAGCCCCGCCTTAATAAATTAAAAATCATCTGCGGGAGGATCAACTATGCCCACTTCAAACGCTATTGAGCTAAGAAATATAAGTAAATTTTTCGGCAGCGTAGTTGCTAACAATAAAATAAGCCTCGATGTGAAAAAAGGCGAGATACTTTCTCTTTTGGGCGAAAACGGCAGCGGCAAAACGACCCTTATGAATATGCTCTCAGGCATCTATTTCCCTGATGAAGGTCATATTTATGTGGACGGCAAGGAAGTTACCATCAGAAGTCCTAAGGACGCCTTTGATCTGAAGATTGGCATGATCCATCAGCACTTTAAACTTATTGACATTTTTACAGCCGCTGAAAATATTGTTCTCGGCCTCCCCGGCAGCCTTAATCTTGATATAAAACAGGTGGCCGCCGACGTAAAGGTCCTGGTGGATAAATATGGGTTCAAACTTGACCCGGACAAAAAAATATATGAAATGTCCGTCTCTGAAAAGCAGACGGTAGAAATTGTGAAAATGCTGTACCGTGGGGCTAATATCCTAATTTTGGACGAGCCCACCGCCGTTTTAACCCCTAGCGAGACTGAACATCTTTTTGATGTTCTGCGGAATATGAAACAGGACGGTAAAGCAATAATCATCATTACTCATAAATTAAATGAAGTACTTGAGATCTCCGATAGAGTTTCCGTTTTGCGCAAAGGCGAATATATAGGTACGGTAAACACCTGTGATACAAATGAGCTTGCACTTACGGAAATGATGGTTGGTAAAAAGGTCTCCCTGGATATCGAAAGACCTGAACCTGAAAACATGGAGTTGAGGCTTGAAGTCAAGGGCCTCACTTGTTACAACCTCGAAGGAGTCAAAGCTCTTGACGATGTGTCATTTTCCGCTTATAGCGGCGAAATCCTCGGCATTGCAGGTATCGCCGGCAGCGGTCAGAAGGAACTCCTTGAGTCCATTGCAGGATTACAGAAGGTATCTTCAGGTTCTGTTACATATTACGACCCGAAAAGCGGCAATGAGGACGAACTTATTGGCAAAACTCCTCTTGAAATACGTGAGTTGGGTGTTGCCCTCTCCTTCGTTCCAGAGGACAGGCTTGGCATGGGTCTTGTAGGCTCAATGGGCATAACCGATAATATTATGCTAAGAAGTTACAGAGATGGTAAATCTTTCCTTACTAACAGAAAAGGCCCGAAAAAGCTATCCGCGGATATAATCCGTACTCTGGAAGTTGTTGCCCCTGACGACGAGACCCCAGTAAGCAAACTGTCAGGCGGTAATGTACAAAAAGTCCTTGTTGGCCGTGAGATCGCCGCTGCGCCAACTGTACTGATGACCGCTTATGCGGTGCGCGGCCTTGACATCAACACTTCCTACACTATTTACGACCTTCTGAACGAACAGAAGAAAAAAGGTGTAGCGGTTGTTTATGTAGGCGAAGATCTTGATGTTCTTATTGAGCTTTGCGACAGGATCATGGTCCTCTGCGGTGGTAAAGTTTCCGGCATTGTTGACGGCCGCACCGCCACCAAAGAGCAAATCGGTCTTCTTATGACAAGCAGAGAGAAGGGAGAATGATATTATGCACAATGAAAAAGCAAAAGAACCTTTCGTAAGGCTTGTAAAACGCCCTTCCCTGCCTTTCTGGAAGTCATGGCTCATCCGTATAGCTTCGGTGCTTCTGAGCTTGGCTCTCTGTGCCGTGCTCATATATATGATAACTGAAGTTAACCCTCTGCGTGCTTATACCGCCATGTTTGAAGGCGTATTCGGCACTGAACGCAGAATATGGAACTCCCTTAGAGACACTATGATACTGCTTTGTGTTGGTCTTGCCCTCTCACCTGCCTTTAAAATGCGTTTCTGGAATCTGGGTGGTGAAGGCCAGATCCTTATGGGCGGACTGATAACCGCAGCTGTAATGCGCTACTGTGGAGATTCCTTCCCAACATGGCTCTTACTTCTCACCATGGTGATAACAAGCCTTGTGGCCGGCGGCATTTTCGCACTTGTCCCTGCTTATTTCAAGGCAAGATGGAACACCAATGAGACTCTATTTACTCTGATGCTAAACTATGTAGCCACTCAGATTGTTGCGTGCTTTTCGATTTTATGGGAGGCAATCCCCGGTTCCGCAAATATCGGTATAATCAACTCTGCAACAAAAGCCGGTTGGATACCGACAGATTTCCTGCCTGGTATATTTGGAAACTTCAACTATTCAATAAACGTCATTATCGTTTTGGCCCTCACCGCATTTATGTATATCTATATGAAATACAGCAAGCACGGCTATGAAATCGCCGTTGTAGGTGAGTCTGAAAATACCGCAAAGTATGCCGGTATTAATGTTAAAAATGTAATCTTACGTACCGCTACTTTGTCTGGCGCTCTCTGCGGACTTACAGGTTTTCTGCTTGTGGCAGGCTCCAGCCACTCTATCTCCACTTCCACCGGCGATGGACGCGGATTTACGGCGATCATTGTGGCATGGCTGGCAAAGTTTAATCCGGCTATAATGGTGCTCATCTCATTCATCCTTGTATTTCTTGATAAGGGCACCGCTGAGATGGCCTCACAGTTTACGCTTTTAAATGAATCATTTGCCGACGTTTTAACTGCCATTGTACTGTTTTTCATACTCGGCAGTGAGTTTTTCATAAACTACGGCCTGGTATTCCGCTGGTCAAAGCATAAGGAGGTAAAATAATGAGTGTATTTATAACTTTTATTCAAAAAGCAATTACACAAGGCATACCTCTTCTTTACGGCGCTACCGGTGAGATAATTACTGAGAAATCCGGTAACCTGAACCTTGGTATCCCCGGCATCATGTACCTGGGTGGTATTGGTGGTCTTACGGGTGCGTTCATTTATGAGATGAACACCACATCATTCTCACCTGTGCTGGCTGTTATCATTACCTTCCTCTGTGCCATCATCTTCTCCGTTCTCGGCGGACTAATATACAGCTTCCTGACTGTAACCCTCAGGGCAAACCAGAACGTAACCGGTCTTGCCCTTACTACATTCGGTACAGGTCTTGGTAACTACCTTGGTGGTTCCCTCTCAAAAATTGCCGGTACTGTCGGTCAGATCACTGTATATTCCACTGGTAAAGCTTTTAAGGCCACCGTGCCATTTGCTGACGACCTTGGTATATTTGGACAGCTCTTCCTGTCCTATGGCTTCCTCACCTATCTCTCAATCGCCATCGCAATCTTTGCCGCATGGTTTATTTTCAGAACAAGAATTGGACTGAATCTGCGCTCTGTTGGTGAAAATCCAGCAACAGCGGACGCTGCCGGCATAAATGTTTCAAGATACAAATATCTTGCCACATGCATCGGCGCAGCCATCGCTGGTATTGGTGGATTATACTTTGTAATGGAATATCTGGGTGGCACATGGCAGAATAATGGTTTCGGCGACAGAGGTTGGCTGGCAGTTGCGCTTGTAATATTCGCAAGATGGAAACCAAATCATGCCATTTGGGGCTCAATTCTCTTTGGTGGACTTTATATCCTCTATGTATATCTTCCATTCGGAGACGCTATACAGGAAATCTTCAAGATGCTGCCTTACGTTGTTACCATTTTTGTACTTGTCTTCACAAGTCTCAAAAACAAACGTGAACAGCAGCCGCCTGCTTCGCTTGGCATAACATATTTCCGAGAGGATAGATAATAAGTTTCAACATTCCATATTTTTACAAAAAACAAGCCGTTATAGGTTAAAAAAGCCTTTGAACGGCTTGTTTTTGTGTCTTTTATCATGATTGTCCAGTTAAAGACTTGATAAATACGGCTATAAATGATAAAATATTACAAAATATTACATATTATTTATGGGTTGTAACTTATAGAAAAACAATGGGGATCAAAGAGATGAGAAAAAAATTACTGTCAATAGTTATGATGTTTTCGATAATACTTTCATTGTCGATGAGTTTTAATACCACCGCCTCGGCAGAATGGATATCCAGAGACTGGTTATGGCCGGTTCCTGCCAGCAATAGGCTCAGCAGTTGCTTTGGCGATGGCAGAAATCATAACGCAATTGACATTGCCGCACCAAAAGGATCAGATATTATTGCCTCTTTCAGCGGCGTTGTTGTAAAGACTTATACCAATTGTCCTAATAACTATCCAAAGAGTGGCAACTGCCCATGCAAATCTTGCCTTAATCTTGGCAATTATGTATATATTCAGCACACATATAACGGCAAAAACTACATAAGCCGTTATGGACACTTTACTGACGTCAATGTATCCGTTGGTGATACCGTAAATGCCGGGGACGTGATCGGTACCGTCGGCAGCACGGGACGCTCCACAGGCTATCATCTGGATTTTCAGATTTATGAGGGTACCCTCTCTGGAAGGGTTAAGTATATTGACCCACTTAAAACACCTTTCCTTCAGCCAATAGAAGGCCTTAACGCAAATGCAGCGTCTACTGCCTGCTGCTACACCTATGTATCTGAGGTATATGATATTATTAGCAGCGAAGCTACATACAAAGGCGACTGCGATGTTACAACTTGTGAGGAAGAAACATACGGAATAATCACATCGTCTACCACACTGCGGTCTCAACCCTGTAGCGCCAGCGTATTTTCATCTTCTATGGAGATAGGCAAGGTGTCAAAAAACGAGGAAATCACCGTAAAAGAAATCATAATAAATACTGTCGGCGAAGAGTGGCTTTATATCAAAACGTCATCTGGCAGGTATGGATACATTAGATCTGAAAGTGCTCATGTGATGTATGTATATCAGGGTTACGCCAAGCACACCCTTACTTCCTCTACAGTGGCATACAGTCAGCCAAGTTATGACTCTTCCACCACCACCTACCCTGCTGGCACAATGATAACAATTGTGTCCTCCGTAAAAGACATGAACGGCGTTGTATGGTACCGAACCAAAGACGACAAATATATCCCTTATAGCTCCATAGGCTCCATAACATACATCAGCGCACTTAGCATATCAGGCGCGCCATACCCATATGACAGTCTTGAAGAGGGCAAATCTTTTTCAATCCCCGGTAGTATAAAATCAAACAATATAATTACAGATATATCTGCCTCGGTTATAAATTCTGACGGCTCTACTGTTCTCAGCAAGAGTGTTTACTGCGGTGCAACATCCTACTCTTTTAAAGGCAGCAGTTTGGATAATGGCATATCCTTTGGAAAACTTGACGCCGGAATGTACACATACAGGCTCACAATCACAGAGGTGGTAACAGACCCTGATGCAAATGAGCACTCTCTTGTTACTGTACTGGAATCTGTTTTCTCAGTCGGCTCTGACTATTCCACAGAAATAGTTCAAGTAAAAGATCCAACAGACGCCGTATGTCAGTTTGCACCTGAATCGTCATACTCCAGTCTTGCCTCTTATGATAAGCTTACAATTTCCGGTCAAAATTTCCCAGGTGAGATTGAGCTTGGAAGTTCATTCTCCATCTATGGTACCATATCCTCCGGCGACAGCAACATTTGGGTGGCATCTGTTTATGTTTTTGATTCCAACGGAAATACGGTGCTGTCTGCAATCGCATCGCCAAACTCTACATCATATAACATCCATAACCTTGACAACAGCATAAGGTTTGGCTCCCTGCCTGCAGGTCAGTACACCTACGTAGTAAAAGCAGCAAACGACTCCGGCGAAGCTACTCTTGTAAGCCATGCTTTCTCTGTAACAGTTGGCAACGAAATAGCGCCTACACCTGGCAGCTTTGATAACTTTGTAAAAGTCCGGGACTATAATGATAAGTTCCGCGATATTTCAAAAAACGACTGGTATTACGAAAATGTTGAACTCGCCTACTCTTTCGGTATAATAAACGGAGAGTCTGACACTGAGTTTGAGCCGGACTCCTATCTTACCATAGCCGAATGTATCACTCTGGCCTCAAATCTTCACAAGATCTATTATGGTACTTCCCATGAGTTTGTACTTGATGATGAAGTATGGTACAAAGACTATGTAGAATACGCAATGGATAACGGCATAATCTCAGGTACATATTCTGATTACGATGCATACGCTACGAGAAAACAGGTAGTTGAGATACTTGCAAATGTGTTCCCTGATGGCGCACTGACAGCTATAAACAATATAACTTCCATACCTGATGTTTCTCCTGATAGCAGCTTCGCTTCATACGTCTATACCTTCTACAATGCAGGCATTCTGCGCGGCTCGGAGGCTGATGGAACCTTCTATCCCGACTCGTATATTTTGCGAAGCGAAATTTCGGCAATACTTTCAAGAATTGCGGTTCCAAGTATGAGAATCCATTTTAGCCTGTAATTATAAATAGAGTTTTTCCTCAATAATATAGCCATAATGGTCGAACATGATCTAATCTGTTCGACCATTATTCTCTTCAGTGTTTCCATTTTATTGTGACTGAGTTACATACTTTAAATGGCTCCTGGATTATAATAAAATAAATAAAGAAATCTGTTTATTAAAGGTTATACTGCTTGACGAAACAGTGAATAAAACTTAAACTATATAAAGGAGGTTGTTAAATGAAGTATATTTGTTCCATCTGCGGTTACGTCTATGATGAAGACAAACAGAAAGTGCCTTTTTCGGATCTCCCCGACAACTGGAAATGTCCTCTTTGCGGTGCTCCAAAATCGGCATTTGCTGCAGAAAAAGATCCGCAATCTGCTCGGGAGCCGGCTTCAAAAATTGCGCCCATTCTGGACGAAGACATAAAAAAGCTCTCTGCTGGACAGCTTGCCGCTTTGTTTTCAAATCTGGCAAGAGGCTGTGAGAAACAGTATAAGTTTGAAGAAGCTGCTCTATTTACAGAGATTGCTGATTTTTATACTGCCGGCGTTCCATCAGAGGAAAACACATCAATTGATGAACTCTCCTCCCTTCTCAAAAATGATATTGACGAAATGTACCCGCTAACAATGGAAACCGCTGAAAATGCAAAAGATCGCGGTGCTCAGAGAATACGTGTCTGGGGCGAAAAGGTTACCCGTATGCTCTCAAGTCTCGTGGACCAGTACCGTGCTCAGGGTGAAGAAATGCTTAAAAACACTGAAGTTTGGGTATGCACAGTTTGCGGTTTTATATACATAGGTGAAAATGCCCCCGACCTCTGCCCTGTCTGCAAGGTGCCTGCCTGGAAATTTGAAAAAATCGAAGGGAGGCGCTCAGCATGAAAAAAATCGCCGTTAGAAATCTGAGGCTGTGCACAAAAGATTGTCTTTGTCTTTATGTGTGTCCAACTGGTGCCACAGATACAGAAAACAGTATAATAGACGTTAATAAGTGTATCGGCTGTGGTATCTGCGCAGAGGCCTGTCCTTCTGGCGCGATAAGCATGATGCCTGCTGAGCTTCCACCTCAGGCCAAAAAGGCCGACTCCGTTGTGGCTGTTTTGAACTCCCTGTCTCGGAGCAAGGCCAAAGGTGAAAAAATGGCAAGAGATATGGCTAACAGCGCTGACTCTGACGGGCTCTACCGTCTTATGACGGCTATCGCAAGATCCGAGCGGCTTGTGGCCGAGGATATTTTGCGTGAGGCGGGCTATATGCTGCCTCAGAGCGATAATTCCCACAAGCTTTTAGAAAAAATTATACACAATGCACCGACGGGCTTCCCTGTCGATGCTGCAAAAAAATTACTTAAAATGATTCCAAACAACGAAAAGAAAGGGGAAACAAAAATGAAAACTTATAAATGCCTTGTATGCGGAAAAGTATTTGATGTAGAAGATGGTGTAGAGCCAGTGTGCCCTCTTTGCGGCGCTAAAGGAGACAAGCTTGTTCTTATGACAAATCCCTATTCCGGAACGCAGACAGAGAAAAACCTTATGACTGCTTTTGCTGGCGAGTCTGAAGCAAGAAACAAATATACATATTTCGCTTCCACAGCTAAAAAGGAAGGCTATGAGCAGATCTCTGCCCTGTTCCTCAAGACAGCAGAAAATGAAAAAGAGCATGCTAAACTCTGGTTCAAAGAGCTGAGAGGTCTCGGCAACACTGCTGAAAACCTCGCTGCCGCTGCTGCTGGTGAAAATTACGAGTGGACAGACATGTATGAAGGCTTCGCAAAGACAGCTGATGAGGAAGGTTTCCACGAACTTGCTGAAAAGTTCCGCGGCGTTGCTGCCATCGAGAAGCACCATGAGGAGCGTTATCGCGCACTGCTCCACAATGTAGAAGCTCAGGAAGTTTTCGCAAAGAGCGAAGTAAAAGTTTGGGAATGCCGTAACTGCGGACACATCGTTGTTGGCACAAAGGCTCCTGACGTCTGCCCTGTTTGCGCTCATCCTCAGGCATTCTTCGAAATATGTGCTGAAAACTATTAATAGTTAATATTTTTATAGTATTAGAGGTAATAAGTATGGAAATGAAATTTTATAGATGTGCCCATTGTGGCCAGATCATTGCTATTGTTAAAAAAACTGGTGTGCCAGTAATCTGCTGTGGCGAACCGATGACAGAAATTATACCGGGCACAACCGACGCTGCTGTTGAAAAGCATGTACCTGTATACGAAGTTAAGGACAACAAGGTATATGTAACAGTTGGCTCAACCATTCATCCAATGGAAGAGAACCACTACATCGAGTGGGTATCCCTTCAGACAAAATTTGGTAACCAGCGCAAGGCTCTCAAGCCTGGTATGGAACCTAAAGTATGCTTCGCTATGTGCGACGGAGACGAAGTTGAGGCTGTTTATGCTTACTGCAATCTCCACTCACTCTGGAAGGCATAAATTCTAACTTAACAGGAGGCGTTTTAATATGTTGGAATTGCTGAAGAAACTGCCGTTCTGGGATCTTCTCAGCGACGACGAAAAACAGATGGTGTCAAATCAGGCTGTCCTGCGGCAATACCAGCAAGGCAATGTTCTCCACGGCGGCTGTGAAAACGATAGCTGCTTCGGTATGTTTTATATCGCATCCGGGGAGATCAGAACCTCCATATTATCCGATGAGGGACGAGAAATCACACTATACCGCCTTTACGATGGTGATATGTGCGTCCTTTCCGCCTCCTGCGTAATTTCACAAATCAGTTTTGATACGCAGATGACGGTAACAAAAGATGCTCAGCTTCTTATTATACCGTCATCTACGTTTGCTAAACTCATTGACAGCAATATTTACGCCCGCTGCTTTATGTATGAGCTAGCTGCCGAACGTTTTTCTACGGTAATGTGGGTTATGCAGCAGATACTGTTTTCCCGCTTTGACCAGCGTCTTGCGGTTTTCCTTTTAAACGAGTATCGTAAGACCGGTATACCAGAAATACGTATGACGCAGGAACAAATAGCTCAGAATGTCAATTCCGCTCGTGAGGTTGTGGCAAGAATGCTTAAGCAGTTTGCAGCCGACGGGCTTATTGAAAACAGACGTGGTGTTATTGTATTAAAAGATATCCCAAAATTGGAGAAATTAGACAGTAAATAAAAAGCACTCTTTCCTGCCAGTTTTTTGGATATTGTTCGACAAATAAAAATTTTTCAGAAATGCGACCAGGTTACAGAACCAGGTCGCTTTTTTTTGTACACTGTAAATACGATAAGGAAAAAGCAGCATACAAAGCACTCTATGGAAGCTTTCTTGCACACGCGCTGGCTGCATAACGATTCCGGCTTATCTGAAATTTGTATAATATACCATTACATAAAGGAGATATTACTATGGCAGAAATAATTATCACGAAGGACAATTTTGAAAACGAAGTTCTCAATTCAGATAAACCTGTTTTAATAGACTTCTGGGCCAGTTGGTGTGGTCCCTGCATGATGCTCTCCCCTGTTATAGCTGAGATCGCAAAAGAGTATGAGGGCAAAATAAAAGTAGGAAAAGTAAATGTAGACGAACAGGCAGAACTTGCAGCGGCATTCCGTGTTGCCAGTATTCCAACAGTGGTCGTTATGAAAGATGGTAAAGTTACGAACATGTCTGTAGGATACCGTCCTAAAGAACAGATTGCCGCTATGATATGAAATTGGAGGTGCAAATGGGATTATTAACGTATTTTAAATCACCTGATATAGACAGCGGTATGACTGAGTGGCGGTCTACACCCGGTGCGATACTTTTGGATGTCCGCACAAGAAGTGAGTACAGAAGTGGCCATATTCCAGGCAGCGTCAATTTACCGCTCCAAGATATAGACAGTGCGGAAAATGTGATTTCAGATAAATCAACACCTATATTTGTCTACTGTCAAAGTGGCGCTAGAAGTGCCAGTGCTTCCAATGGGCTCAGACGCATAGGTTATTCAGTCGTAAAAAATATCGGCGGTCTCAACCGCTATTCTGGAAATCTTGAGAGGTAGAAATATGAAAATTATTATTGTTGGTGGTGTAGCCGGTGGCGCCACTGCCGCCGCCAGGCTCCGTAGGCTGAATGAAAACGCACAGATAATTATTTTTGAGCGATCAGGCTATATATCCTACGCAAACTGCGGTCTTCCCTATTATGTAGGCGATGTAATTAAAGACAAAAAAGAGCTCACTCTTCAGACTCCTGACAGTTTTTGGGAGAGATTCCGTATCGATGTAAGAGTACGCCATGAGGTAACGGCCATCGACCCTGAAAAGAAGACCGTAACTGTCCACGGTCTTGACAGTGGAAAAGAATATGAGGAAACTTTTGATAAACTTATCCTCTCACCAGGAGCAAGGCCAGTCGTCCCAAACATGTCAGGCATTGATCTTGACAAGGTTTTTACACTCCGCACTGTTGAGGACACACTCAAAATAAGAAAATTTGTTGATGAAAACCATCCCAAATCGGCTGTCATCGCTGGTGGTGGCTATATAGGTATTGAGATGGCAGAAAATCTCCGTGAACTTGGTGTGGATGTTACAATAGTACAGCGTCAGGACCAGCTTCTCTCTCCGCTGGATGGGGATATGGCCTCCTTTGTACATGCAAAAATGCGCTCCAAAGGTGTACATCTTAAATTTGACAGTTCAGTAGTTGGCTTCCAGGATTTCGGAAATCAGGTAAAAACTCTTATCCAGGACGAGGATGCCCTTGTGTCGGACATGGTAATACTTGCAATTGGCGTTACTCCTGACACAGCTCTTGCAAAAAACGCAGGTCTGAAATTGGGTATTAAGGGCAGTATTGTAGTAAATGAAAAAATGGAAACCTCTGCTCCTGATATATACGCAGTTGGAGATGCAGTTCAGGTACGGCACTATGTTACAGGCACTGACTCGCTCATCTCCCTTGCAGGCCCGGCAAACAAGCAGGGACGCATTGCTGCGGACAATATTTGCGGAGTTGAAAGCACATTCCCCGGTTCCATGGGTTCATCTGTAATTAAGATCTTTGACATGACTGTCGCCACAACTGGTATAAACGAAAAAACCGCCGCTATGGACGGAATTGAAATAGAAAAAATAGTTTTATCCCCAGCTTCCCACGCTTCCTACTACCCCGGCGCAAACGCAATGGTAATGAAGGTAATATGCGACAAAATTACTCATAAACTTCTGGGCGCCCAGATAGTAGGTTATGACGGTGTGGACAAACGCATAGATGTGCTGGCAACCGCAATACACTGCAAAATGTCAGGTCCTGATCTGAAAGAGCTCGACCTTGCCTATGCTCCCCCATATTCTTCCGCAAAGGATCCGGTAAATATGGCCGGTTTTATGTTCGAAAACCTGTTTTCCGGTATTGTAAAGCAGTTTTATTATGAGGATATCCCCGCACTCAGAGATAGCGGAAATGTTACTCTTCTTGATACAAGAACACCAGAGGAATACTCTGAAGGCCACGCTGAGGGTTTCATCTCCATCCCCCTTGATGAACTCAGAGAGCGGATTGAAGAGATTCCCGTTGGAAAGCCTATCTATGTCATGTGCCAGAGTGGTCTTCGCAGTTATATTGCCTGCCGTATACTGACACAGAACGGTTTTGACTGCTATAACTTCTCAGGTGGATATTCTTTCTATAGTTCAAGAATGAACGATGAGATTCTTGCAAAAGAAACTTACCCATGTGGAATGATAAAGAACTGATACAGTTCCTATTTAAGTGGGCAAATCAATATAAAAAGTTTAAATAAAAGCCAATTTGATATATCCATCTAACTTCCCTTATAATAATAAAAAAACCACCCAAAAGGGTGGTTTTTTTATTATTAGTTTTCTTAACCTACAACGCCTGTAAACTCATACAGAAGAGACAGAGCAAAATCATTTAAGTAACTATCAATTACCGGATAGTCCACAAGCAGACAGGGCATGCCGGCCTCTTTCGGCCCAAGCGTTCCAGTTGGGAATGTTACCACAAGGCCATCCTCGCTGAAATACATCTCTGCACCTTCCATCTGGGATACCCTCTCGCTATAATCCTCATAAAGGCTCTCGGTAAGCTCCTGTTCCTGAAGCTGTGTCATTATATCAGCGGCGACAGCTGCCACAAGTTCATCAGGGGTATCGCTGAGATCTCTCAACTCAAACACCCCACCGTTTTTCATGTCATACATGCGGCAGAAAAATCCTGGCACAGACTCTTCCTCAGTTGTAGTTGTGTCAAATGTTATAGCAATATAATCTATACATTTTACCGCCTCAAAAGTTATTGTCTGTGTGTATGCCTTGTCGCCCCACTGCTCAGCTCCTATCTCGTTGTATGATGCAAGAGCATTCTCGTAAACAGTTGACTTAAATTCCTCTATTTTCTCCTGAGCAAGAGATTCAAAATACTCATTGAATCCGTCAGCAATCTCCTTGCCTCTCTCATCAGATGGTGTAATCTGAGGAAAAGTAAAAGAATAGTATGCTATCTCTTTATCATCAGATGTGAATGACTCCTCGTAGGATTTTTCGCTTATCTCATACGTCAGATCAGCCGGCACTACCTCATCATCCACATCTCCATTTCCTCCGTCGTTTGAACAGGCGACAAGAAGAGACATCATAAAGGCTGCTGCAATTATAAAGTATATCTTTTTCATCATAACCCTCATCAAAATAAAAATATAATTCTGTTTTATGGCAATTATACCACAAACCTACCGTCAATAACAGTAACAATATTTGTAATTAGTCTATGTTGTATTTAAGCTTCGCTCTTTCTATTTTTTCCTTCATAGGTAAAAATCCAATCCATAAAAACACAAATGTCGCTATCGCATGGGTAATATCAAGAGGGAGTCCTACGACATAAGTGGCAATTAACATAGATAGCGTTATCTCACTCTGATAAGTTAGAATGTAAGACGGATTTACAATGCCGCCGTATATTATTATTGCCGCCAGGGCGCCAAAAAGGCATATTTTTATTCTACCGCTCTTTTTATTAAAACACCCAGCCAAAAATCCTATAACTCCTGCAGCGAACATCTGAAACATAGTCCAACTTCCCTGGCCAAACATAAAATTCGATATAAGCATTGAAAGAGCTCCTGTTATAAACCCTGCTCTTTTTCCAAGTGAGAACCCAGCAATGATGACTACCGCCAGAACCGGTTTAAAATTCGCCGTGGCGAAAAACGCCGCTCGACCAGCTACTGCGATGGCGGACATGACGGCAATCATAACGACCTCTCCTACCTCAGGCCTGCTTTTTTCAAACAGAAGAAAAATAGCCCCTGTAGACCCCGCCATAAATGTCATAGCTATAACAAGAAACCTCTTGTCATCTACTAGCAAATATTCAAAAAATACAGCCAGCACCATCAATGTTGCCGCAAGTATTGGAAGTAGAAATGTGTTTTTCTCATAAGGTACCTTTTTCTCTTTCCAGGAAAAACTTTCGATATTGGGGACTTTTTCTTCCACGTCCCTTTTGTCATCCTGATCCGAAAATCCGTTCATGCGCCAATTAAAGGCCTCTATGACCTCCATATCAGTTAT
>CALXGH010000019.1 GCA_944387845.1 uncultured Oscillospiraceae bacterium | reverse complement strand
GAATACCAATACGGAAAAAGTCGCTGTTTTTCACCTGGTATCCCGCTTTTCTCAGTATGCCGATACCTGTAACGTTGGCCGAAGCGCCGATAGGTGTCATATTTCCGCCCAGGGTTGCACCGATGAGCAGGCCAAAATAGAGTATGTACGGCTCCACTCCCATGCTGGCAGATATACCGGAAACAACAGGCAGCATTGTGGCAACGTATGGTATATTGTCGATAAATGCAGATATTATGACAGAGGCAAACACCAGAATGGTATACATCAAAAACAGGTGGCTGCCGCCCAGTTTTACGAGCATTGATGCAAGGGCGTCTATAATACCGGCGTTTGTTATGCTCTGGATGATTATGAAAAGTCCGGCCAACAGAAGCAGAGTCTGATAGTCAATGGCTTGGACCACAGAGACGATGGCCTTCCCGCCGTCTTTTCGGAACAATTTTGCGAAAATGCCGATGGCCAGCATTGTCATACATATGTAGCCGTTGATGAGCGCTGGCTTGTTTGGCAGAAATGACGCTGTTATAAGGCAGACTATGATACCAAGCAGTAAGAATGTAGGAAGATAATCTGAGACTTTAGTCTGTATTTTAGCCGTTACAGGGTTTTTATACTTCCTAAACAAGATGAGAAATACAGGTATTGTAGCCAGTGCGCCAAGCTCAACAGACCAGAAAACACCCGGGTTTCCGTTCATCCAGAAGAAGTCGAAGAAATCCAGTCCACCGTAGCTGCCCAGTAGTATAGATGTGGTATCACCTACAAGGGTAGCGGCACCCTGAAGGTTAGAGGATACGGCGATAGCGATAACTGTTGGCACCGGGGACACGTGGAGTCTCTTTGAAACCTCAAGGCCGATAGGAGCCAGCATGAGTACTGTGGCCACGTTGTCAACAAAAGCGGATATGAGACCTGAAAACAGGCTGAGAACGATTATGGCCCAGCATGTGTTGGGTACGACTGTGAGAAGAGCCTCACTCATCCGCATA
This sequence comes from uncultured Oscillospiraceae bacterium, assembly GCA_944387845.1. Classification (GTDB taxonomy): domain Bacteria; phylum Bacillota; class Clostridia; order Oscillospirales; family Oscillospiraceae; genus CALXGH01. The sequence goes on along the minus strand of CALXGH010000019.1, from coordinate 72,740 downwards.
GGCATTTTCGACTGAACAAAGAGTTCCACCACGCCCATCGTGCCGGTGAGCATAAGTATTATATTCCAGTCCACCGCAGCTAGTGCTTCAGCGGGAGAAATGTACCTGAAAAATATAAAAATTGCTGCGGATGACAGGGCGACCCATGCTCTGTGGTTGGGAAGAGACAGCATGAGTACGTATGTTATGAAAAATAAAATCAGTGCTGTGATCATGTTGATACCTGCTTATAGTAGATTTTTTTGCATGGTTTATGCGTGTAGCATGATTAAAGTTACCACAAAAGCTTGTATATTACAAGAAATATTATGCTCAGACCGGTGCAAATATGTTACAATTAACAGGTAATAAACATTTATTATATGAGTGTTATTATAAATGTGTTAATTATAGAGCGGTAATTTTTATGTATAACAGGAAAGCAATTTTAAAAGATGTAATAATAGTTATATTGGCGCTGCTTGGGGCCAATATAATAGCTATACCGGTGCATATGCTGCTAGACGATGCAAGTCAGTATATAATCAGCGTATATATTCTCGCTGTGGCGGTTATAGCCAGGTGGACTGACGGCTATATTTATGGGACAATTGGCTCGTTTTTGGCTGTAATATGCGTAAATTATTTTTATACTTACCCGTATCTCCAGTTTAATTTCACCATGTCCGGTTATCCTGTGGCTTTTATCTGCATGTTGGTAGTTAGTATATTGATAAGCGCCCTGACCACAACGGTCAAGGCCCAGGAAAATATAAAACTGGAAGCGGAGAAGGAGAAAATGCGTGCAAATCTTTTGCGCTCTTTATCCCATGACATAAGAACGCCTCTAACTACCATAGTGGGCGCCACAAACGCCATGCTTACGGAAGAAAAGCTGTCAGAGAGTGAAAAAAAAGAGCTGCTCACGGAGATTAATGAGGACGCTCTGGGACTTATAAAAATGGTTGAAAACATTCTATCCATAACAAAAATGGGCGGCAGCGGCAGTATCAATAAGACAGAGGAAATAGCTGAAGACATTATCGGTAGCGCTGTTGTTAAGTTCAAAAAGAAGTTTCCTGATATAAATATTGACCTTAAAGTGCCGGAAAATATAGTTATAATAGAATGCGACCCAAAACTTATTGAGCAGGTGCTGTTAAATCTTTTGGAAAACGCCGCGATACATGGGAAAACCGTTACAGATATATATCTGAGCTTTGAGGTTATGGATGGATACGGGATCTTCAGAGTTCGTGATAATGGTGTAGGTATTAAAGACGATTTAATACCGGTGCTGTTTGAGGACTATGTGGACAGAACGGATAATGGCACAAGAAATGACCTGAAATGCAATATGGGTATAGGTCTTGCGGTATGCAGTACTATTGTTCGGGCGCATGGTGGACAGATAGTCGCGGAGAATACGGGCAGCGGCGCCATGTTTACTTTTTATTTGCCTTTAGAGGAGAACAAGTGATGAAGAGTAAAATTTTAATTATAGAGGATGACAAGGGAATAACAAAAATGTTGCGGGCGTCCCTTGTGGCAAACAGTTATGACGTTTTGACTGTGGATAGTTGCAAGAGCGGGATCGATATGATAGCGTCCCATTGCCCGGATGTCATTCTTCTTGATTTGGGTATGCCGGATATGGACGGCGTTGAGGTAATAAAGCAGGTAAGGACCTGGTCCGCCACGCCAATAATCGTAATATCTGCCAGAAGCGACGAGCAGGATAAAGCCGAGGCGTTGGATCTAGGGGCTGATGATTATATTACAAAACCTTTTGGCACGGTAGAGTTGCTGGCCAGAATAAGAGCGGCAATACGCCATACAAGGACAGGCAGTGAAAACGACGACCTTGCCCGTCGGGGAATATATGAGGTTGGAGGCCTTGTGATAGATTATAACAAGCACAAGGTGTACAGAGACGGTCAGGACGCGCGTCTGACGCCAAACGAATTCAGAATCGTGGCGCTTTTAGGACGCCACGCCGGAAAAGTACTCACATACAACACCATAATGAAGGAACTTTGGGGACCAAATTTTAGACCGGACAATAAGATACTCCGGGTGCACATGGCAAATATCAGGCGAAAGATAGAGCCCAATCCAACATCGCCAATATATATTTTCACTGAGATAGGCGTTGGGTATAGGATAGCTGAAAACGAAGAATAAAAAGAGGCAAACCTCCATTTGCCTCTTTTTACAGCCATTTTACATGAAGGCTGGAAATATAATGGAAAAGCGATTGTAGAAACAGGGCTTTTATTATATAATTAAATGGATAGTAAAAAGAAATATATACAGCAGATCACTCTGATTCATATATAGGAGGACGTAATAGTGAAATATATTTTGGCACATGATTTTGGTACCAGCGGCGATAAAGCTTCGCTTTTTACTATTGAAGGTAAGTTTGTAAAGACAAAAACAGTTGGTTATAAGACCCACTATTCAAATGGAACATGGGCTGAGCAGGACCCGGCGGATTGGTGGAACGCCTTTTGTCAGAGTACAAAAGAACTTATTGAAGGAGTAAACGCTGAGGACATTCTCTGCGTTGCTTTCGACGGTACAAATCCAAACTGCCTGTGTGTGGATGAGAACTGCAACCCTCTCTATCCTGCGATACTGTGGCAGGATGCCCGTTCTTCTGAAGAATGCACGGAGCTTACAGAACTTTTGCCGAAAAAGTACACAAAAGACTATCCAAATGGCAGAATGAAAGCCGACAGAACGCTTCCGAAGCTTCTTTGGATTAAAAAGCACCACCCGGAGGTCTTTGAAAAGACATACAAGGTGCTGCCAGTTCTTCATAACTATATAATTATGAAACTGACAGGCAAGGCTATATGCGATATAACAAGTGCAGGCAGTACGGCATTTATGAATCCTGAGAGGACCCACTGGTCTCAGGAGGTACTTGACCTTGCGGGAATACCTATGAGCATGCTGCCTGAGGTCCATGAGAGAACGGACATCGTGGGTGAAATAACAGAAGAATTTACCCCTCTGTGCGGCCTTGCCCCAGGCACAAAACTTGTCTGCGGCACCGGCGATACCGGCTGTACTTCCATAGGCGCGGGTCTTATTAAAACAGGAGATATGTATTTCAGTGGCGGTACCTCGGCGGGAATCGTACTTATCCCGGATCCGGAGAAAAAACCAGTATATAAGAACCAGCTCACAGCTTCGTCGGGTTCATCTCTCAGCTGGCTGAAGAATACTCTATGTGTACCTGAGCAGATTGAAGCAAAAGAGACAGGAAGAGACGTATACGACATTATAAACGAAAAGGTTGACTCTGCCCCTGTTGGATCAAATGGTGTAATATTCCACCCATATCTTGCCGGTGAGAGAGAGCCGAGAAACAATCCAAAGGCAAAGGGAAGCTTTGTAGGTATTTCTCTTACAACAACAAGAGAAGATATGATGCGTAGCGTTATTGAGGGTATTGGCTTTAATATCGGCGTTATTGTTGACAGGATCAGGGACGCGGGCTATAAAGTTGACAGCCTTCTTATAGTAGGTGGCCTTGGCAAGGGCGATGTAACAAGACAGATTTTTGCAGATGTCATGGATGTTGAGCTCAGGGCCCTAAAATATATGGACGAGGCGGCGACGGTAGGCTGCGCTGTTTTGGGCGGTATGGCTATGGGTATATATGAGGACGAGAGCGCTGTTGAAAAGTTCATGGAGATAAGCAGTATTACAAAGCCAAACCCTGAAAACGTAAAGAAATATGCCAAGCTGAAGCCGATATTTGAGAAGATATATCAGGGGCTTGAGCCGGTATATCCGGATCTTTATTAAAAAGAGCGCCTTTCCGTGGCGGCGTCAGTATACTCACGGGAAGCGAATATAAAATAAAATCACTCTAATTTTATACAGGAGCGTGTAATCATGAAATATATTTTAGCACATGACTTTGGCACAAGCAGCGACAAAGCCTCTCTTTTCACAACAGAAGGTAAGTTTGTAAAGACGAAAACTGTTGGTTACAAGACGCATTACTCAAACGGTACATGGGCTGAGCAGAATCCTGACGACTGGTGGAACGCTTTTTGCCAGAGCACAAAGGAACTTGTTGAGGGCGTAAATGTGGAGGATATTCTCTGCGTGGCCTTTGATGGTACATATCCTAACTGCCTGTGCGTAGACAAAGACTGCAATCCACTTTACCCGGCTATTATTTGGCAGGACGCACGCTCTTCCGAGGAGTGCGATGAATTGACGGCACTTCTGCCGAAAAAGTATACCGAGGGTTATCCAAACGGAAAGATGAAGAGCGACAGAACCCTACCGAAGCTCATGTGGGTTAAGAAACATTACCCAGAAGTTTTTGAAAAGACGTACAAGGTGCTCCCTACCCTTCACAGTTACATAATCATGAAATTAACAGGAAAAGCTGTTTGCGATATGTCATGTGCCGGAAGTACAGCTTTTATGAATCCTGAAAAGACCGCCTATTCTAAGGAGCTCCTTGATCTCACAGGAATACCTGAGAGCATTTTGCCGGAAGTACATAAGAGAACAGATGTTGTTGGCGAAATACCGGCGGAGATGGTTTCTGTATGTGGCCTTGCAGCCGGAACAAAGCTTGTATGCGGTACCGGCGACACCGGATGTACATCCATAGGAGCCGGACTCATAAAGCCAGGCGATGTGTACTTCAGCGGCGGTACTTCCGCAGGTATTGTAGTAAATCCTGATCCCACAAAGAAGGAGAGCCTGAAGGGGCTTCTTACTGCCTCATCGGGTTCATCTCTCAGCTGGCTGAAGAACACTATCTGTGTACCTGAGCAGATGGAGGCCAAGGAGACGGGAAGAGACGTATATGATATTATAAATGAAAAGGTGGCAGCGGCTCCAGTGGGCTCCAATGGAGTAATGTTCCATCCCTACCTTGCCGGTGAGAGAGAGCCGAGAAACAATCCAAAGGCAAAGGGAAGCTTTGTAGGTATCTCTCTTACAACAACAAGAGAAGATATGATGCGCAGCGTTATCGAAGGTATAGGTTTCAATATAGGCGTTATTCTTGACAGAGTAAGAGCGGCAGGATACAAGGCTGATAGCCTTCTTATAGTGGGCGGCCTGGGCAAAGGCGAAGTAACAAGACAGATTTTCGCAGATATCATGAATGTTGAGCTGCGGGCCCTCAAATATATGGACGAGGCAGCAACGGTAGGCTGTGCAGTTTTAGGCGGCATTGCGCTGGGGATATATGAGGACGAGACAGCTGTTGAGAAATTTATGGAAATAAGCGGTGTTACAAAACCAAATCCTGAAAATGTAAAGAAATACGCAAAATACAAACCTATATTTGAGAAGATATATCAGGGCCTTGAGCCGGTATATCCGGATCTCTACAAATAAGACAAAAGACAAGAGGGCGTGTCCGCAAGGAGCGCCCTTCAGTATTCGTTGTTTAATGAAAATAATATAAAGTTAATATTGACAGTAAGCGATAAATGGCTTAATATTCAAAATAAGGACAAAGACGCCCAAAGAGGCCTCTTTGTCCTTTTTTTATTTAAAACGGAGGGTATTATATGGATATCAAGAATATGGATTGGAAGAATCTGCCTTTTGGCTACATCAAAACTGATAAGAGATATGTCTCAAATTATAAGGACGGAAAGTGGGACGATGGCGGCCTAACAGATGACGATATGATCACCATGAACGAGTGCGCCTGTGTTTTGCAGTATGCTCAGACCTGCTTTGAAGGTCTAAAGGCATATAAAACGGAAGATGGCAAAACTGTGTGTTTCCGTCCTGATCTAAACGCTGAGAGGATGGATCAGTCGTGCCGGAGAATGAAAATGCCGTCTCTTCCCCAGGGCAGATTCATTGAGGCTGTGCGTCAGACTGTAAAGGCTAATGAGAGATGGGTACCGCCTTACGGCAGCGGAGCGTCATTATATCTAAGACCATATATGTTCGGAATAAATCCTGTTATCGGCGTAAAACCTGCTACAGAGTTTCACTTCAGGGTGTTTGCGTGTCCTGTTGGCCCTTATTTTAAAGGTGGTATAAGGCCTCTTAGAATCCGCATAAGCGATTTTGACAGAGCGGCGCCCAGGGGCACGGGCCATATAAAGGCCGGACTTAACTACGCAATGAGCCTCTATGCTATAGAGGACGCTCACGAAAAAGGGTTTGACGAAAATTTGTATCTTGATTCTGGCACAAGAACATACGTTGAAGAGACTGGCGGAGCGAACGTGTTTTTTGTAACAGACGACGGGAAGAAGATAGTTACTCCAAAATCTGACACCATACTTCCGTCAATAACAAGACGGTCGGTAGTGCAGGTGGCAAAAGACTATCTGGGCCTTGAGGTCGAGGAGAGACCAATACCTTTTGAAGAGGTAAGTTCATTTTCCGAATGCGGACTTTGCGGCACCGCTGCAGTCATCTCACCTGTTGGCACAATAGTTGACCACGACAGAGAGATCTCCTTCGACACTTCATGCGGTGGCATAGGTCCAGTATCTGAAAAAATACTTAAGCTACTTAAAGATATTCAGCTTTGCAAAGTGGAAGGACCTGAGGGTTGGATAGAAGTCATAGACTGACAGAGAATAGCTTTTTGTACTTCAAAGTAAACAAAAGGCCCAAGCTTTTAAAGCTCGGGCCTTTGACGTTTGAGTTTTGAATTATGCTGCTTTGACAGTGGTGTTTCTGGTTGTAAAGTATCTTATAAGGATTATACCGCCTACAACCGCAAGACCAATAACATCGGATACAGTGCCTGGAACAATAAGGCAAAGACCACCGGCCAGAATAATAACACGCTCAAACCAGCGCATGGTGCCAAAGAGCCAGCCGTTCAAAGCTGCGGCTACGCCAAAAATGCCGATGAGAGATGTTATAAAGATCTGGACTATCTGGAAAGCGCTGTCTATACCGATAAACAACATTGACGGGCTGTACGCAAATATGTACGGGACAATAAATGCCGCGATAGCCAGTTTCGTGGCAGCTACACCTGTCTTCATGGGGTCTGATTTCGCTATAGCCGAACCGGCATAGGCCGCCAGAGCAACAGGTGGAGTGATATCGGCGATAATACCGAAGTAGAATACGAAGAAGTGAGCTGATATCTGAGGAATGCCAAGCTGGATAAGTATAGGCGCGCATGTGGACGCCATAATACAGTAGTTTGCGGTGGTTGGAACGCCCATACCCAAAACGATGCAGCAGAGCATTGTGAGTATAAGACCAAGGATACTAGTATTGCTTGCAAGAGTTACAATGCTGTTTATCAGTACAGATGCAAGGCCTGTAACAGTTATACAACCAGCGATTATACCGGCAATACCGCAGGCGACGGCAACGGTGATGGAGCCTCTTGCACCAGCCTCAAGTGCCTCCCAGATTTTTTTCGGGGTAAGCCTCTCGTCGCTGTTGAGGAAGCCAACTATGATGGCTGCAACGATGGATACAGCTGCAGAGTACTGCATTGTCTTTGTGTTTGTGGATACCAGCCATACCAAAAGAACAAGAGGAATGAGAAGGTAGCATTTTCTTATAAGATATGACCACTTGGGCATTTTGTCCTTAGATACGCCGTGAAGGCCAAGCTTTTTCGCCTCAAGATGTACGGCGATGAAAATTCCTGTGAAATACAGCAGAGCAGGAAGGATGGCCTTTTTAGCCACTTCTATGTAGGGCAGATCCATATATTCGGCCATAAGGAAAGCGGCGGCGCCCATAATAGGAGGCATGATCTGACCACCTGTTGAGGCGGCTGCTTCAACAGCACCTGCAAATTCAGGCTTATATCCCGTTTCCTTCATCATTGGTATGGTTATGGAACCTGTGGTAACAGTGTTACCAACGGATGAGCCTGATACCATTCCGCACAGAGCAGAGGAAATTACGGCAACTTTAGCAGGACCGCCGGAAGACCAGCCGGCCAGCCTGTTGGCAAGAGAAATAAAGAAGCTTGCGATGCCTGTACGCTCCAGGAATGCCCCAAAAATGATAAATAGAACTATATATGTAGTGCATACGTTTACAGGCGTGCCGATGACACCGGAAGTGGTGTAAAAGAGCTTATATATTATATTTCTTGTGGCAAGGAACAAATCGCCTCTGTTCCATGATATCTGATTATAGAAAGTGTAGACAAGAAGAACGCCTAAAACGCAGAGAATGGGCAGACCCACACTGCGGCGGCAAAGCTCAATGAGAACGAGAATACCTACAATGCCCACAACAATGTGTATTGTTTCGATCCTTGTTGCAAGCCTGATTATAGTGATAGCGTTCTCAGAGAAATAGAAGAAGCAGCCGGCGCCTACAATCATAAGCAGAATGTCATACCATGGTATGTAATTTACCCGGACAGAAGTCTTCTTTGCCGGGTATGTAAGATAACCGGCGATTATGATAAATGCCAAAAATCGGGCGAGCCGTGTCTCTGGAAGTGCCGTACTGAAAAGAGTTACATATATACAGTACAGGGAGAACGCGGCAAGAAGGGAGCCTACCACATATTTCGGCCAACCCTCCCAGATGCGGGTAGCTGACTCGCGGTCGTACTTACGCATGACCGCGTCAACGTCAGACGAGATATCGTTGCCTCCGACAGGCGATGTATTATCCTTTGGAATATCGTCTGTTTTCTTTTTAAAAAACTTCATTTGTTATGAGCCTCCTGTGGCTTTTGGATAAATTTTTCTTCAGACATAACGAAGCTACGGCAGGCTCACCTGCCGTAGACTTCTTAAGATCTGGAATTACCGAGCAAATGATTACTTTGTCGGAACCTCATAGCCTTTTTCTGCAAAGTACTTAGCAGCGCCGGCATGATAAGGAACGCTTGTTACGGAAGCGGCAAAGTCAAGGCTGAGTTCTCCGTATTTTGCGTGGGATTCTACAAGGTCTGCAGCGTTGTCGAAGATATCTGCGCAAAGAGCGTAGATAGCGTCTTCGGATACGTCGTCTCTTGCGAGGATAACAGCGCCTACGGCAACTGTTGTAACATCAGACTCAAGACCGTAAACGTCAGCAGAGATAACGCTCTTGGAGTAGTATGGAGACATCTCAACAAGCTGGTCTACGTGTTCGTCATCAAGAGAGACAAGGTAAACATCCTTAGTTGTGGACAGGTCTGTTATTGAAGTTGTTGGAGCGCCTGCAACGATGAAAGCGGCGTCGATCTTACCGTCTTTAAGGTCGTTTGCGCTATCTGCGAAGGACTGATATGTAGGAACTATATCATCTTCAGTCAGACCGTATGCGCCAAGAATATCGATAGCATTGAAGTAAACACCGGAACCTGCAGCACCGATGGAGACTTTCTTGCCTTCAAGGTCGGCTACAGTCTTGATTTCAGGATTCAGAGTTACGATCTGAACATATTCATTATAAAGAGCCGCAACTGTGGAGAAGCAGTCAACAGGTTTGTCAAAGAGGTTTGTGCCTTCATAAGCATAAGCCATAACGTCGGACTGACAGAAAGCCAGCTCGGCTGTACCGTCTTCAAGTTCCTGTACGTTGCCCTGACTGCCCGCACTTGTAAGAGCGGTTATTTTAACGTCAGTGTTGTTTGTAGCGTGCTGAGCGATAACATTACCAAAAGCGTAATAAACGCCACCTTCGCCGCCTGTTACGAAACGGAGGTTTGCAGAGTCAGAACCGCCATCTTTGTCGCTGTTGTCTTTGCCACCGCAGCCAGCAAGAGCCAGCATGCACACCATTACGATCGCAAGGACCAATGATAATTTCTTTTTCATAGCATAATTCTCCTAAACGTTAGTTTGCTTCAGACATGATAGTGTCATCAGATGTTTGTGATTATACTACACAGCCTGTCTTTTTTCAAGGGCAGAATGAAACTTTTTAAAATAAACTTTCATTTCATCTCTTAAAAAGCGGGAGAATTCAAAAAGTTACGGAAAAAAACGCAAGAGGATACTTGCCTTTATTCAAAGATGCTTGACAATCGATTGGGTTACAGTCCATATTGAGGAGAGGACATAAGGTTTTGCAGTTTTACTTGCAAAATGTGTCCTTATATCTGTCCATACAGCTTTTTATTACATCCTCTGCGATTTTACGACCACTTATTTCATTTACTGCGGTCTGCTTACCCTCAAGCTCTTTGTATACAGAGAAAAAGTGGCGCATTTCGTTAAAAATGTGGGCCGGAAGCTGGGAAATGTCCGTATAACAGTTGTAATTTGGATCGTTAAATGGGATGGCGATTATTTTCTCATCGTTTTTTCCGCCGTCGATCATTGTTATCATACCGATAGGGTAGCAGCGGACAAGTGTCATAGGTGTTATATTTTCGCTGCACAGAACAAGAACGTCCAATGGGTCTCCATCATCGCCGTATGTTCTTGGTATGAAGCCGTAGTTTGCGGGGTAATGGGTTGATGTGTGTAGAATTCTATCCAGAATGAGCATACCGGTCTCTTTATCCAGCTCATATTTCTGCCTGCAACCCTTGGAGATCTCAATAACACCGATAAAATCATCGACATGGATGCGATCGGGGCTTATGTCATGCCATATATTAGCCATATTCTTTTGTCCTTTCTTATTATTTAAGGTGCCAGTTCAGTCATAAACCGGCAAATTATTTTAGCATACAGATTTTTTATATACAACAATATTATATTTATATTAGCGAAAAGTTAACGTCTATGGTATAAAACGGCAGAATAATTGTTTTATAGTTTTGAATATTCCGTTTTATTACCACGGGTACTTATCTGTGTTATAATATAAAAAATACGATTTTTTAGAGGAGGCGCGAATATGGATAATATGGAGAAAACCGCTCTATTCAAAAAGTGGGTTGAAGAGTCTGAGAACATAGTGTTTTTCGGCGGCGCAGGTGTATCAACAGAGAGCGGTATACCTGATTTCCGCAGCGTTGACGGACTTTATAATCAGAAGTATGACTGGCCACCGGAGGAGATCCTCTCTCACGGTTTTTTTGTCAGACATCCTGACATCTTTTATAAATTTTACAGGGATAAACTTGTGGTAAAAGACGCAAAGCCCAATATCACCCATATAAAACTTGCTCAGCTTGAGTCTGAGGGTAAGCTCAAGGCGGTGGTAACCCAAAATATAGATGGTCTGCATCAGAAAGCCGGCAGCAAAAAAGTTTATGAGCTCCACGGCACCCTCCTGAGAAATTACTGCTCTGCCTGCGGAAAGCCTTATGACGGAGATGTTACACAAGGTGATCTTGTGCCGCGATGCGCCTGCGGCGGAGTTATAAGGCCGGATATCGTTCTTTATGGGGAGAGCCTGGATGAAAATACCCTATCAGGCGCTGTGTCAGCTATACGCAAGGCGGATATGCTCGTTATCGGCGGCACAAGCCTTGCAGTATATCCCGCAGCGGGGCTTATTAACTATTACAGGGGAAATAAGCTTGTGCTTATAAACAAGGCGGCAACACCCTACGACTCTAGCGCCGATCTTCTAATAACAGACAGCCTTGGAAATGTGTTTGGTCAAATTTAAAAAAACCGCTTCAGTTTAAAATAAAATCCGGCAGTATGGTTATCCTAAACTAAGGAGGTATGGACTATATGCCGGATTTTTTTATTTATGTTCTGCTTTTTTCTATGGGGGGACTGGGATACGGAGCCCTTGAACTGATGTTCAGAGCTCATACTCACTGGACGATGGTTGTTGTTGGCGGGTTATGCTTGTGCCTTTTGTATTTTATAAACACAAGAACCAAATTCCGAATCTGGCAGAAGTGTATCTCAGGTGCCGCGATTATAACTACAGTAGAATTTGTGGCAGGCTGCATAATCAATATTATTTTAAAACTTGATGTGTGGGATTATGCAGGAGAACAGTTCAATCTTTTTGGACAGATATGCCTTCATTTTTCACTTTTGTGGCTTTTGGCGTCGGCTTTATGTGTCGCCCTGTCGTATGTGATAAATAAATACCTGTCAAGGAAATGACCTGCGGTACTCCTCAGGTCATTTCCTTTTTTGGAATACTTTCTTTTTTACAGCATAAATATTTTTACAGATATGCGCATGAGAGGATGTATTCAATGGATAAAACAAACAATTATATAAAGCTATGTGGGGAGATGGTGTCCAAACCGGAATACTCCCATTCCGGCAAATTTGAAAAATTTTATACATTTCCCCTGTCAGTTCTGCGCCTGTCGGGAGCGGCAGACAGGATAAATATAATTTTAAGGGAAGAACTCCTGCAGAAGGAGATTGGAGACGGAGACCATATCTGCGTCGAGGGGGAGATACATTCCTTCAACAACAAAAGTGGCGTGGGTAATAAACTGGTCATCACCGTTTTGGCACGAGATATATATGTTACAGATGAAGGGGATTTAAATCAGGTAGAGCTTTACGGCACATTGTGCAAGAAACCCAATTTTCGGGTAACGCCTATGGGCAGGGAGATATGCGACATGATGCTGGCAGTAAACAGAAAATACGGCAAAAGCGACTATTTGCCATGCATAGCCTGGGGGAGACTTGCAAAGATAGCCTCTCAGTGGGATGTGGGCAAAGAGATACATATTTCTGGAAGACTGCAAAGCAGGTGTTACATAAAAACCGAAGGAGATCAGCAGATTGAGAAGACCGCATTTGAGATAAGCGCGGCGTTTATTGAGGAAACTTAATATGTAAAAAGCAATATACCGCGGCAATTTTGCCGCGGTATATTTATTGCACGGTGATTTAGGGACAAACATATTTTTGACCTTAAATCAATTTGTGCAGCAAGCTTTGAAAACTTATCAGTTTATGTTACTGCATGTTGTTTTCGTAAGCTTCGATCATCTTCTTAACCATCTGACCGCCAACGCTGCCAGCCTGCTTAGATGTGAGGTCGCCGTTATAACCCTGCTTTAAGTTAACGCCTACTTCACGTGCAGCTTCCATCTTAAATTTATCCATTGCTTCACGAGCATTTGGGTTTACGAGATTGTTACTAGATTTAGCCATGTTCGCATCTCCTTTTCTTAGATTTTTGAGGCTCCCTATTGGGAATCTCGGTAGTATTTTTTGCATGTGTTTTAATATTATTCAGATAATTGCTCTTTCCAAATTTTACATCTTTTTGCCGTCTGAAAAATTTAAAACATATGGTAACTATATTGTGTCGCGTAAATTGAAGATTATACAAAAAATTTTCAAAAAAAAAATGGTATTTTGCAAAAAACGCAAAATACCATTTAATAATATTAAAAACAGAGAATTTATTTATTGAAATAAAGAATAAATAAATTAAAGCAGATTGTAAAGCTCCTCAGGTGTGTCTGCGATAACTGTTGCGCCAGCGTCAATAAGAGTCTGCTTGGAGCGGAATCCCCATGCTACGCATACGCTGTCCATACCAGAGTTTTTGGCGGTTTTAACGTCAACTTCAGAATCGCCTATGTATACCGCACCCTCACGGGTTACGCCAAGTTCCTTGAGAGCCAGATCAACTGTGTCCGGAGCGGGTTTTTTAGCATAACCAGGTCTCTCACCAATGGCTACTTTTATGTAATCGCCAAACCACTTTTTAATAAGCAGGCCAGCAGGTTCGTCAGCTTTGTTTGAAACAACTGCCAGATGACGGCCTTCCTCACTGAGCTTTTTCACAAGCTCAACCATGCCATCATAAGGGAATGTGTTGTCTACGCAATGAACATAGTAATGCTTTTTGAAAGCGGCGAAGCACTCTTCGAACTTAGGGTTATTCAGTCCGTCAGGAATACATTTTGAGACCAGGTCTCTTATACCGTGTCCTACATAGCTCCTTACAAGGTCAATAGGCAGAGCTTCGTAGCCGGTTTCAACCAGAGCGTGGTTTGCGCTGGCGGCAAGATCATCAATTGTATCAAGGAGAGTGCCGTCAAGGTCGAAAATAATAGTGGAATATTTCAATGTTTTACCTCCGATTTTAAAATTTATTTTGTGCCGAAAATCCTGTCGCCGGCATCGCCGAGACCAGGAACGATATAAGCATGTTCATTAAGTTTCTCATCCAGGGCGCCTACAAAAATATCTATGTCAGGATACTTTTCCTGGACGGCTTTTATACCTTCCGGAGCGGCAATAAGGCCGACTATGCGGATCTCATTGCAACCCTCTTTTTTAAGAAAATCAACAGCATCTACTATACTGCCGCCGGTGGCGATCATTGGGTCTACCAGGAGGACAAGCCTTTCGGATATGTCATCAGGAAGTTTGCAATAATAAGGAACAGGGAGATGTGTTTCTGGGTCCCGATAAAGACCAATATGACCAACTCTGGCGTTTGGAATGAGTCTCAAAAAACCATCTGTCATGCCAAGACCTGCTCTTAATATGGGCACGATAGCTGGAGTTTTTGCCAGCATCTGAGTTTTCATGGGACACATCGGAGTCTCAATTTCAACATCTTCCATAGGCAGATCTGCGGTTACCTCGTATCCCATCAGCATTGTAATCTCAGTCAGCAGTTCACGGAAATCTTTACAGCTTGTGTTTTTATCTCGCATCATGGCAAGTTTATGGGTTATAAGCGGATGTGAAAATACTTTTAGTTTGCTCATAATTTTATCTCCTGTTCACTGAAAATTTTATATTTCGGCGGTACATAAAGAATCGCTGATAAAATTTAAGGGAAAAATTATATAATTTTTCCCTTAAATTTATTCAATTAATTATACCTTTCCACGCCACCAAAATCAAGTGGAATGAAAACAAGATTCACGATGCTTCAACAGCCTTTTTACTGTGAGCATTTTTGGCTTTGATTACATTATAAGCAAGTATGCTGCAGATAACTATCGCTGCGCCCATTATAGATACAGGGCCGATATATTCATGGTAGAATATTGCGACCAGTACAGGGTTGAGTACAGGCTCTATACCTGATACCAGAGAGGCAGTTACAGGCGGTGTGGTCCTCAGTCCTGTGCAGAAGCAGATGTAGGCAACCGCCAACTGGAACACGCCCAGAACAAGAACGCCGGCTATTATCTGGCCTGAGAACTGGGTCTGGGTTAACATAAAAGGAATACCTACGCAGGCGCTTATACCGTGGCCAAAGATTACAGAAGATATAGGATCTGCGTTTGGTGATGTGTTGAGCATAAATACTCCCGCATATGTAACACCGGATATAAGGGCCAGAATATTACCCAGCATATTGCCGGAGGACATACTGTCAACGAAGAAGAAAATAATTCCTATAAAGACGCATATACATGCGGTTATATCCATCTTCTTCGGACGCTCTTTATATATTAGCCACATAAGAAGAATTATAAATATAGGAGCTGTATACTGTAGGACAATAGTATTTGCAGCTGTGGTCATCTTGTTTGCAAGCATATACAATATGTTTGTTACAGAAGAACACATTGCGCCTATCATGACGGCTTTGTTTATTACGAGTTTGTGGTGAACTATCCTCGTGTAGATCAAAAGAACTATAACTGAAACTGAACATCTCGCCCCGTTTAATGCCATCGCTGACCAGGGAATGATCTTTACCATAAGACCGCCGATACTGAAGAGTACGGCAGCTATAAATACAAGAAATGTACCATTGTTTTTTTTCATTGCCGGACACTATTCTCCTATAAAAATTCATCTGAGAGTATAGCACATCACGGTATAAAGGTAAACTATCGAGTTATACAAATAATGAGATGTTTTTACTGTTTTTTTGCTTAATATAGCTACTCGGCAGAACCTTCAATGTCTAAAAATGCATATTCTCCTATTTGACATTTCCTTATGACTTCTATTGCGGCCCCGGAGTTATCGATACCTATCCATCGCCGACCGAGTTTATATGCACTTTTGAGGGCAGTGCCACTGCCAGCGAAACAGTCCATAACGATGCTGTCTTCTTTTGAGGACTGTGCAATTATCTGATCCAGCATTTGGCTGTTTTTTTCCGTAGGATATACGGGATTCTGAGGATCTTTAAAACGCCATACATCCTGGACCTTTTTGCCTTTATGTTCATCGGCGTATTTCTTTATTCTGGGGTTTCCGGTGGAGGACCATTCTATCCTGCCCTGCTCATCAAGAATATCAAATTCTTTAGGATCCGTCCGCCAGTGGCGCCCTTTGGGGACTGGTATATCACGCCATGGCTGGCCTGTAGGACCGGAGAGAGTTTCGCCGGGGGCGTGAAGAGGTATGGTAGTATATCGCCTACCCTTTTCATCGATTTTGGAAAAGCGTCTTATAAGCTCATCGTTTTCAAGTGGAACTCTTATGTCGTTCCATATATTTTTACCGTTGTTTTTGGCGTAAAACAGTATCATGTCCTTTTCGTTGCCATAAGCTCTTCGGTAAAAGTTTTTTGGATTGGATTTTATCCTTGTTATATCATTTTTAAAATTTTTCATACCGAAAACCTCATCCATTATCATCTTTACATAATGGCCGATTTTGCAGTCGATATGAAGATATATTGAGGCTTCCTCTGACATTAAAAGGCGCATGAGAATCAGGCGCTGTCTTATAAATTCAAGATACTCGTCCTGAGACATCCTATCTGAATAAGCAATTACGCTGTCTTTGGAAAAGCTGACGGAATTTGCTCTATCAGGGGACAGAAAATAGTCCTGGGATGTATTGTACGGCGGGTCAATGTATATTAAATCCACCTTGCCAGAAAATTTGTCGAGAAGTAGGGACATTGCGTCGAAATTATCCCCTTTGAAAAGCAGAGATTTGTTTTCAGGAATGTATATATCCCGCTTCAGGTTCTCTGCTTTTTTGAGTATTTCCTTTTCATCCTTTTTGTTTTTATAAATTAGCTCCATAATTTACTCCCGAATGGAATTTAAAAAATCTTTCAAAAGCAGCGCGGATATTATTATGCTCTCCGGGTGGTTATTTAGATACCTGTACATTTTATTATTACCGGGTATATATAACACCCCATCCATTATGGCGACAGGTATTACATTTTCGCTTTCGAATTTACTGTCAATGGAACTTACGGCATCGCTAAACTGGGCGTTCTGGTGGCCACCAAAATCGGTGAGGAATTTAGTCTCGCCGATTATGTATTTGCCAGATACTCTGGCGATGAAATCTATGCCTTTCTCTCTGTTAAAGCCAAGTTGTGTTTTTGCGAAATTGTACATCTCGGCATCAGACATGTTTAAAAGGCAATTTCCCTCAAAGTCCATAAATTCTCTGATGGACTTAAAAACTGGCAGGCCAAGTGCTCCACTGTCTATCCAGTTTTTAAACATTGGGCCCATCTGACGATTCGTTTCTTTTGGCTCCATGCACCGTCTTATTATTTCATCTATGTCCATCGTACGAAGGTTTCGGACTATGCGGTCTACAGTTTTGGGATTTTTGGAAATTGCGGACTTGTTCCTTTTTAAAAAAGCTACAAAGGAGTCTTTTATAGGGAAAAGATCCAGATCCAGTATCTCTGATAAAAAAGCATTGTCATCACCGGAGGCGAAAGCCTGACGGATCCGCTCTTCTTTTTGGGCAGTGAGAGTCCGGCAGGCGTTTAATTTTATAGGATAAACTTCATAAAGATCATCAAGATAGCCGTCGGCCGCGGCAAGGTCTGCGCTCTTTTTTGTCCAATAATTCATGCTTAAACCGCCTGTTCATCATATACTTTAATTTGAACTGTAAAATAAACTTATTACTCTATGATAACAGAGATTAACTTAATATCAAGAGAAATTAAAAATTTATCTGTTTTTTCCAAAAGATTTTTATAAAAAACAGGGTAGAACTTGAGACTTAAATGGTTTTTTTAAACAATAGCTTATACTAATCGCCCGGCGATGAAATTAAAAAGAGCCTGAGTTTTTGCTCAGGCTCATTGTGTTTACAATAAAAACAACCAAGTAAAGTTTTTTACAGATCATTTCTTATGAGGTCCTCAAAGGACTCGCGCTTTACCGCCAAATAGTCTACACCGTCTTTTATCATGACTACTGGCGGCCTGGGTACTCTGTTGTAATTTGAGGCCATGGAATAGTTGTAAGCGCCTGTTGTGAGCACAGCAATAATATCACCGCGCTCTGGTCTAGGAAGCGAGACATTTTCCTGAATAAGATCACCGCTTTCACAACATCTACCGGCCACCGTACATACATAGTTCGGCTTCTCCTTTATGCGGTTTGCCAGAAGTACGGTATATATAGCACCATAAAGGGCATATCTTGGATTATCAGTCATGCCACCATCTATGGAGATGTAATTTTTGAATCCGGGAATTTCTTTCCTGCCACCTACGGTATATAAAGTGATGCCATTATCGGCCACAATGCTGCGACCGGGTTCCAATATTATATTTGGCATGCTCAGATTGAACTTTTTACACTGGGCCTTCAGTTTTTCGGCAATCAGCTTTATTTCAAGCACATAATCTATCCTGCCGTCTTTATCGAAATATGGCACGCCCATGCCGCCGCCAAGGTCCAGGTATTCAGGAGTATAGCCGTAAGTTTCTTTGATTTTCTCAGCAAAGCAGAGCAGTATCTCCGCCGCATCAACAAAGGATTTACCGTCAAAAACCTGAGACCCAACATGGCTGTGGTAGCCTTTCAGGTCGATGTTTTCTAGGTCAAGAGCCAGCTTTACAAACTGCTCGGCTTGACCTGTTTCAATGGCTACGCCAAATTTTGAGTCCACTTTGCCTGTGCTAATGGCCTCAAGTGTGTGTGGATCGATGCCCGGCGTAAGCCGCAGGAGCACTTTCTGGCGTATGCCTTTTTTGCCGGCTATCTCGTTTATATTTTCCAGCTCCCAGAAATTATCGCAGATGAAAAAGCCAATCCCAAAGTCCATGGCCATGCTGATCTCAGCCTCAGTCTTATTATTGCCATGGAAAAATATTTTTTCAGGAGGGAATCCCGCCTTTATGGCTGTATACAGTTCGCCTCCAGAGGAGACGTCCGCGCCGATATTTTCTTCAGCGGTGATTCTATACATACCTTTAAATGACAGAGCCTTGCTGGCGTATATAGGAAATGAACCTGGACCAAAGTATTGGTTCATTGCGTTTTTATATGTTTCGCACCTGGTTCTGACTCCATTTTCGTCTATAAGATACAGGGGGGTACCGTATTTTTTTGCCAGTGAGACTGTGTCGAGATTACAAAAGGACAGATGTCCGTTTTCCGTTGTTCCGATATTTTCGTACAGCATGTGGGAGGATCCTTTCCCTTAAAATGATAACAGATATTGTATCATAAAAGAGCCCTGTTTTCGATATGTTTTTTTGCCTAAAGTTAAATTAATATTGATTAAAAATTCCGTCAAAATTCAGTTGATTCTGTTATAATATAATAAACACCAAAATACATACGACATACGGGAGAAACGATCATGCCAGAATATTCTCTGCTTCAAATTATAGCAATGTTTTTTATTTATGCGTTTCTAGGCTGGTGCGCCGAGGTGGCTTTCGCCGCCGTGGGAACAGGTAAATTTGTAAACCGCGGATTCCTCAACGGACCCATTTGTCCAATCTATGGGTTTGGCGTTGTGGCATTGGTGCTACTGCTGTTTCCGTTGAGAGACGATATATTCCTTCTCTTTTTGGCATCTGTTGCTGTAACTACTCTGCTGGAACTCTTTACAGGCTGGATACTTGAAAAAGTATTTCACATGAAATGGTGGGACTACTCAAATGAGCGCTTTAATATAGGCGGATATATTTGTCTTGAATTTTCAGTTTTGTGGGGCTTTGGCGCGCTGCTCATACTGAAAGTAGTGCACCCTGTAATTTACGGATTTATCTCGCTTATACCACACACCTTAGGCCTTGTTTTACTTGCAATTTTCATGATAGCAACGGTTGTGGATCTTATCTGCACGGTATCAGCTATCATGAAACTGCAGAAACGACTTGCTCTTATCACATCACTTGGTTCGGAAATGCGTGAATTTTCCGACAAATTGGGAGATGCAATATCCGGTAGAGTCATCAGAACATTTGACGCCGCATTTGAGACCAAAGAGATGTATGCGGAACTCCGTGAGATGATGGAACAGCATAGAAAAGAGGAAAAGGCTCTGGCTGAGAAAAACAAGGCGGAGGAACAGGAGCTTTGGGAAACAATACGTGGTGTGGGAAGACAGCGGAAAGAGCGTTATGAAGAGGCTGAAAAGAAACACAACGAGATTGTGGAGAAGAAATCAGCGTCTCAGACTCGAATCGTAAAGGCTTTCCCAAATTTGAAGGTTTACGGCTATGAAAACGCGCTTAAGGAACTTAGAGAAGCTATTGAAAATCTCAAAGACTATATGAAGTAAAGCTTAGTATGCAAAATGGTGCTGTGGTTCTCTGCACCTTATAAAATAAAAGCGCCCTGTTTTAAACAGGGCGCTTTTGTTTTAATAGTTTGTAGATTTGATTTCAAAATATGCTTGGGGCTCACCGCATACAGGACAGGCAACAGGGGCTTTTTTGCCAATTACAACATGTCCGCAGTTTCTGCATATCCATGTCATGTCCTGGTCTCTGGAGAATACAATACCGCCATCAATATTTCCAATGAGTTTTCTGTAACGTTCCTCATGGTCCTTTTCGATGGCTCCGACTTTCTCAAAAAGAAGAGCGATGGTTGTAAAGCCCTCATCCCGCGCTTCTTTGGCAAAGGTCGCATACATATCGGTCCACTCATAATTTTCACCTGCCGCGGCGTCAAGAAGATTTGCCATGGTACCGGGAACACCTCCGTCGTGGAGAAGCTTGAACCAAATTTTTGCGTGTGCCTTTTCATTATTTGAGGTTTCCTCAAATATGTCAGCTATCTGCTGATAGCCGTCTTTTTTTGCCTTTTCTGAATAGTAGGAATATTTTGTATGGGCCTGGGTCTCGCCGGCAAAAGCCGCCATGAGATTGGCCTCTGTTCTCGAACCTTTAAGCTGCATTTTTTGGCCTCCTGAGAAAACATTTTATTTTCGCTTATATAAATATTATAACAAAAATTATTAATATTATATCGAAAAAGCGAAAATATTAAAATTTCTGGAATGGCCGCAAAATCAGAAGTCTGGGTTTGCGTAGCCGACTTTCTTAATAGCCTTGCGGCATGGGAGCATTGTAAGGAAGCCCAGGAAAGATACGCCGGCGCAGAAGAGGAAAATACCTCTTGGCCCTATAAGATCTATAAGAACGACCTGAAGAGCAGCACCAGCAAAAGTACCCATACCTGTACCGCTGAAGAAGTTCAGAAGGGCCTGGCTTCTTGCGGATTCATCCGGCTGAACAATAAGTTTTGCAAAACGTACAGAGGATGTGCTGTAAATACCAACACAGAAGAAATTGAGGGCAACAGCGCAGTAGAGCATGGGTATCGACTGAGAAGAGCCGACAGAGAAAAGCCTTACCGCGTACATAATAAATGAAACTACAAGCAGGTCCTCAAATTTATATTTCTTTATAAGACGTACCATGAGGATCGTCATTGGAACTTCTGCCATGGCCTGTATAAAGGTGGCAACGCCCAGATTAGAACTGTCGCCGCCGCAGTCCTGAATTATCCTGATGAGGAAGGTCATAGAGCAGGAATTACCAACCCCAATGAAAAATGTAGCGATGAGGAACAGAAGAAGGGGCCTGTTGTTTTTTACCATAGTAAAATAGGACGACTTATTCTCATCTTTTTTAGGCTCTACATATATGTGATCCTCTGGCATAAGAGCAATGCTGAGGGATGTTATGGCCATGAGCGGGATGAAAAGAAGCATTACGATATCTGAGCCAAATTTTGCAGTAAGGAAGCCGGCTATAAGGCAGACGATAGCATAAGTGGCCGAGCCGATACCGCGTGGTACGGCGTATGTTATATGTACGTTACTTTTTACGGAAACTGTACTCATAGTTGAGATCGTGGCTTTTTCAAATATAAATGCGATAGTAAAGAAAATAATAAGAATAGTCGGGTTTTCGTCAAAAAGCACAGCAATAACTGCAGAGACGGCGGAAACTCCAGTTGTGAATGTGGCCATATGCTTTGATAAAAGTTTCGGGTATTTATCAAGCAGATTGGACATGACAAGTGTTGCGAGGTTTGAAATCAGCGCAGAGAGTGAGACGACTGCTGCGGTGATAGAGTCAGGGACCCCCTTGCCGGAGAGATATACGGTGGTGTAAGCGGCTATTGCTGCCATGGCTGCGTAGAAAAATCCGTTTGCGAGGCAGTAAAGTAGGGGTGTGAATTTGTAGGATTTTGTTGTTTGCACGATGGTATACCGTCCTTTTTTAGTGTTTTGCTGCGCTAAAGCGCGAACCCTGTTTTTATTATAATCTATATTGTCAATAGATGACCATAGCGATGTGTGTGTAATGCTTCTTTCGTACTAGTATTGGCTTGGCAGCTCAGAAATTGTGAAAAATAAAGCAGAGGCCCTCCACTTTTTTGGGGTGCCTCTGCTGAGAGACTTTTTTTACTGCCTTGCAAGAGCTTTTTGCTTGTTGAGCATACTAGCACACGCATACATGGCAACAAAACCTATAATAGATATGAAACCGCTTATAACAAAAAGCATGCGAGCGCCAACCAGCGTGATGAGCGCGCCGGAAAGAGCGGAGCCAAATACAAGACCAAGACCATTGCCGGAGCAGAGAGCTGTAAGAGCCTGCGCTCTTGCCTTCTCAGTGTCCTTAACAATAAGGTCAGGGAACTGGACATAGGCGATGCCGTATATGCCATAACAAAACATATTAAGACATGCAATAAGACCTACCATCATTACACTACCTGCAGCTGCAAACAAGAAGCATCTTACAGCGAACATTAAGAAACAGAAAGTAAGCACTTTTTCAAGACCAAAGTTCCTTGTGAATCTTGTGATAACAAGAGACATTGGAACTTCTGCAAATGCCTGAACAAACAAAATAATACCAAGATCTGTACTATTACCACCGCAATCTTCTATTATGCGTATAAGAAATGTGCCGGAAGCTGTCATGCCAATGCCATTGAAAATACAGGCAATAAGAAATACTGCCAGAATTTTATTTTTACTAAGCATTTCTGCATATGATACATTTTCTTCTTTAACAGTTTCTTTTACCTCAGGTACAAGGTGATCTTCAGGCATCATTATAAGGCTTACTGCCTGAAGAATCGCAATTGGAATATAGAAGTAGAATATGGAATTTATACCAAGGTTGCTGGCCATATAGCCTGCCAAAAGACAGGTAAAGGCGTATGTAGCAGAGCCAAGGCCTCTTGGTATGGCAAAAGGAATGTGTATATCACTCTTAACGGCAATGGAGTTAAGAAGCGTCATGTTTACTCTCGTTCCGATAAGGCCCAGAGTGTAGCAAATTAGAACGGCGATGGGGATGTCTTCAAGCAGTAGCATCGCCGTTATGACGATTGCCTGTAAAACAGCTACAACAATAGTTGGGTTTTTTACAAGTGCTAACGGATTTCGGTCGAGGCTGTTTGCCACGAACATCTGCATGATGATTGCACCGATAGCAGAAAAGGATACAACAAGGCCGCTGATAGAGTCTGGGACTCCTCGGCTTGTCAGAAAGACAACTGTGTATCCCATGACGACCGCCTGGCCTGAATAGTACAGACCGGTGGCCAAGGTGTAAAAAATGGTTGTTCTTTTATGAGAGCTTGCCGGGTTCAAGATAAACTCCACCTTTCATGTCCGTTTAACTTAAAATATGGGTTGATTTTACACCTAAATTGTAATCGTAAAATATATGTAAGTCAATAACATTATTTTTTATATTTTAAGCCTGAGACAGGCTGCCATCATAGAGAAATATTAGTAAGCGATACCCCAAATAACCATCTCTTTTGCGGGCTTACCACATACAGGGCAGACATCACCAAGATGTTCCTGCTCGAAAGGTATGCAGCGTGAAGATACACCGACATCCTCTTTCATTTTTATTTCACAGGCCTCGTCGCCGCACCACATCATCTTTATGAATCCGCCTTTTTCAATAACGGCCTTGGCTTCGTCCATAGTTGTGGCAGGATAGATGTTTTCAGTAAGGTTGGCTTTTGCCTTCTCGTACATTGATGCCTGGATTGTCTTGAGCAGCTCATCTGCTTTTTCTTCAAGCTGATCTATAGCACAAACAGCCTTTTCGCCGTTGTCTCTGCGTACAGCTACAAAATTGCCGCTTTCAATATCTCTTGGTCCAATCTCTATTCTAAGAGGGATACCCTTCATCTCATACTCGGCAAATTTCCAGCCTGGGGACTGATCAGAATCATCCATCATAACCCTGAAGCCGGCCTTTTCAAGTCTTGCACGAAGCTCCTCAGCCTTATCAAGTACACCAGGTTTGTGCATAGCTACCGGAATGATGACAATCTGGGTAGGAGCGATCATTGGAGGCAGAACAAGTCCGTTGTTATCGCCATGGGTCATGATGATACCGCCCATAATTCTGGTGGATACACCCCAGCTGGTCTGGTGAGGATATCTCAGCTTGTTTTCTCTGTCAGAAAAAGTTATATTGAATGCTCTAGCAAAACCATCACCGAAATAATGGCTTGTGCCGCTCTGGAGAGCCTTCTTGTCGTGCATCATGCACTCTATAGTATATGTAGCTTCAGCGCCGGCAAACTTTTCCTTGTCTGTTTTTCTACCCTTTATAACAGGCATGGCAAGGTAATCTTCGCAAAGTTCTGCATATACGTTGAGCATTGTCTCGGTCTCTTCCTTTGCTTCTTCGGCGGTCTCATGTATAGTATGACCTTCCTGCCATAAAAATTCCCTACCGCGCAGCAGAGGACGGGTGGTTTTTTCCCAGCGGAGCACAGAGCACCACTGGTTATATTTCATAGGAAGATCTCTCCAGGAATGGAGTACATGGCTCCAGTGATCACAGAACAGAGTTTCACTAGTAGGACGGACACAAAGCCTTTCGGGAAGCTCTTCGTTACCACCCAGAGTAACCCATGCGCACTCAGGTGCGAAACCTTCAACATGGTCTTTTTCCTTCTGCAAAAGGCTCTCGGGGATCAAAACAGGCATAGAAACATTGTGATGACCCAGCTCTTTAAAACGCTTGTCAAGGATAGCCTGAATGTTTTCCCAGATAGCGTAGCCATAAGGTCGGAGAATATAGAAGCCTTTTACACCGGAATAGTCGATAAGCCCGGCTTTTACAACAACATCGGTAAACCACTGGGCGAAATCAGCGTCCATATCGGTTATCTGCTGAACTTTTTTTTCTTTAGCCATTTTATATCTATCTCCTTAATCCTTTTACAGGAAAATCTATAAGCTTTACAATTATATATAATAAGCTGAGCGTTGTCAAGGAAAGCAACAATGTTAAAAAATTTATATTTTCTGCTAAAAAATGTTACGAAATGTTTTAAAGCTTCATATATGTCCAATGTATCCCAAAAGGCTGGGAAACATATACGCCGCTGGATCTTCCAGCGGCGTATACCATTTAAATATATAGAAGTTAAAAAGCTTTCCAGCCTCAGTTTAAAACCACGTCCAGTATGCCTTTCATATCCTTGACAATATGGGTTGAACCGGCGGCCTTAAGCTCGTCATAGTCGCCATAACCAAAGAGAACGCCGATAGAGTCCATGCCATTTTCCTGAGCACCGATTATATCGTGCTCTCTGTCGCCAACCATGACACAGCCGTCAGGGCTATTAATGCCACAGCGTTCCATTGCATATGCAATGACGTCGGCTTTCTTATTTCTGGAGGCGTCCATAGAAGCGCCGGCAATACAGTCGAAGTACTTGGCGATATCGAAATGTTCCAGAATCTGCACAGAGTATTTTTCTGCCTTGGAAGTGGCGAGAATAACCGTCTTGCCGTGTTCTTTGAGTTCTTTCAGAAGCCAGGGCGTGTCTTTAAACATATCATTTTCGTACAGGCCTTTTACACTAAAATATTCCCTGTAATATTCTATTGCCTTGACGCACTGCTCTCTGGAAAAGCCGTAGTATTTAGCGTAGGAGTCCATAAGAGGAGGGCCAACGAACTTATAGAGGGACTTTCTGTCGGTAACCTCTATACCAAATTTTTTCAGAGAGTAAATAACGGAATTAGTAATGCCCATAACGGGGTCGGTTAATGTGCCGTCCAGGTCAAAAAGAACAGTATTATACATCAGCTTACCACCTTGCGTTTTAAATATGGGGGCCCAGGCTGCGCCGAACCGCATACCGTATTCTAACAGAAGAGGACCAATGTTTCAACACAATAAAAAATCCGCAAAAAAGCCTGTGGTCTGTAATAAAAGGGGCATTTTTAGCTGATTGACTTAACTTTGTGGTAGGTGGTATAATATATTGCTAAATTATAATCAGGCGCATTGCGCCTTAATGATGGAGATAAATTTATGTGGACAGCCGACGATTGGAAAGACTTTGAAGTTTTGGACTGCTCAAAAGGCGAGAAGCTGGAGCGCTGGGGGAAGTATACCCTTGTGCGGCCGGACCCTCAGGCAATATGGGACACGCCCAGAAGGGACCCAGCCTGGAAAAACAGCCAGGGTAAGTATACCCGCTCGTCTTCCGGCGGCGGACACTGGGACAAAGGGAATCTGCCGCAGTCCTGGCAGATAAAGTACAAAGAGCTCACATTTAATGTAAAGCCCATGAACTTTAAGCACACGGGGCTTTTCCCTGAACAGGCTGCCAACTGGGATTACATTATAAATAAGATAAGGCGTGCGGGACGGCCTATAAATGTTCTCAATCTTTTCGCATATACAGGCGGCGCCACGGTGGCTGCAGCATTCGCGGGGGCAAGTGTTTGCCATGTTGACGCTGCCAAGGGCATGGTGTCCTGGGCAAAGGAGAACGCCAAAGCCTCAGGCCTTGAAAACAGGCCTATAAGATGGATAGTTGACGACTGCGGAAAATTTGTTGAAAGGGAGATACGCCGTGGCAGGCGGTATGACGCCATAATAATGGATCCTCCGTCTTATGGCAGAGGACCAGGCGGCGAAGTTTGGAAGATTGAGCAGAACCTGTATGATTTTGTAAAACTCACATCAGGGGTACTGTCTGACGATCCGCTGTTTGTGATAATAAACTCATACACAACGGGACTCTCTGCTTCAACTTTGACATATATCTCCGAGAGTATATTTACGAAGAAATTCGGCGGACGCAGTGAAAGTCAGGAGCTGGGACTTAAAGTCCGTGCTTCCGGCCTTTATCTGCCCTGCGGCGCCGCCTGCCGGTGGGAGAGATAAAAATGGGTACCATAAAAGCGGAAAACATTTCTTTTACCTACCCAGCGGAGGAAGGAAAGAAGCGTAGCCTTGTTCTTGATGGCGTGAGCTTTGAGATAGAAAAGGGTTCGTTTACGGCGATCCTGGGCCATAATGGGTCAGGAAAATCCACTTTGGCAAAGCATTTCAACTGCCTGCTTATACCGGATACGGGAAAAATGGAGGTCTTCGGTATAGACACAAAGGACGAGGACCGCGTTATAGATATAAGGAAGAGGATAGGTCTGGTGTTTCAGAATCCTGACAACCAGATAGTGGCCAATGTTGTTGAGGAAGATGTGGCTTTCGGGCCAGAGAACCTGGGCTATCCTTCTGAAGAGATAAGAAAAAGGGTAGACCAGGCGCTCAAAACAGTTGGAATGGAGAAATTTGCCATCCACGCGCCACACCTTCTGTCCGGTGGACAGAAACAGAGAATCGCCATTGCAGGTGTTCTTGCCATGGAGCCGGAGTGTATAGTGTTCGATGAAGCCACGGCTATGTTGGACCCGGAGGGCAGGCGTGATACCATGAAAATAATAAGATACCTGAAAAAGGAGTTTGGCACCACCATTGTCCTTATTACCCATCACATGGATGAGGCAGCTCAGGCTGACAGGGTGATAGTTTTAGACAGTGGCAAAATCGTCATGGATGGGGCGCCGAGAGAGGTTTTCGCCCAAGTAGAGAAGATACGGTCCCTGGGTCTTGATGTGCCTGCGGGAACATCTATTATCTATGAGCTTGAACGAGCTGGGGTTGATATACCAATTGAAAACCTGACGGTAGAAGAGTGCGCCGACGCCATATATAACGCTTTGGCATGAAGAGTGCGCCGGGCCAAGAAAAGAGCGGGCAAAAAGGAATGAAAAAGTTGGACCCAATTTTAGAAATAGTCGATCTTACCCATACATATAGCCAGGGTACGCCCTTTGAGCATGTTGCGGTTTACAATATTAATTTAAAAGTGTATAAAGGTGAGTATCTTGCGATAATCGGCAGGACAGGCTCCGGGAAAAGCACCCTTATTCAGCATTTAAACGGGCTTATTTCCCCTACCCAGGGCAAAATACTCCTGAATGGACAGGATATAAACGAGTCGAAAGAAACTCTCAGACAGACCCGTTTTAAGGTTGGGCTGGTTTTCCAGTATCCTGAGTATCAGCTTTTCGAGGAGACAGTCTATGACGATGTGGCTTTCGGACCGAAGAATATGGGCCTTGACAAAGAAGAGATAGACAGGCGTGTCAGGGAGAGTCTTGAGATAGTTGGCCTTGGCCAGGAGTATTACAAAGCATCACCGTTTGATTTGTCCGGTGGTCAGAAAAGACGCGCTGCAATTGCCGGAGTAATGGCTATGGAGCCGGAAGTGCTGATCCTGGACGAGCCTACGGCTGGACTTGATCCTGAAGGTTGCAGAGAAATAGTAGAAAATATACGAAATTATAGAGAGCGGACAGGCGCCACTATAATAACTGTAACTCACGATATGGCAGAAGCTGCGTCAAATGCCGACAGGTTATGCGTTATGGGTAATGGTAAAATAGCGCTTCTGGGTACGCCGGAAGAGGTTTTTGCAAGGGCCGACGAGATAGAAGAGCTGGGCCTTGATCTTCCTGAAGTAACGAAAATAATGATCCTTTTAAAGAGGAAAGGCCTAGATGTACCAACTGAGGTGTATAAAATCGACGATGCGGTATCAGCGCTCCTGAAGTTAAAAGGGGGGCGTAACGGTGCTTAAGGATATAACTTTAGGCCAGTATTTTCCTGGGGACACCGTCATACACAGATTGGACCCCAGGACCAAACTGGTGATGACCATTGTCTATATGGTTGCCCTATTCACCGCCAAGGATATCATCTCTTATGGCGTTGTAATGGCTGGGCTTGCCGCTGTAATAGTGGTGTCAAATACGAAGCTCAAAATGCTGCTCAAGGGGCTGAAGCCCATTGTAATCGTTCTGGCGTTTACGGGAATTTTGAATATTCTTTATGCGCCGGGCGAACATGTAATTGCCCATTTCTGGGTATTCACAATAACCCTTGAGGGCATAAAAACGGCGATTTTAATGATGCTGAGAATAACGATGCTCATTATGGGCACGTCCATTTTAACATATACTACATCCCCAATTGCTCTTACTGACGGCATGGAGCGGCTCATGGGGCCTCTAAAGAAAATAAAGGTGCCGGTCCATGAGATAAGCATGATAATGAGCATTGCGCTCAGGTTTATCCCGACGCTCATAGAAGAGACGGACAAAATAATGAACGCCCAGCGGGCAAGAGGCGCGGATTTTGATTCCGGAAATCTTATACAGAGGGCAAAAGCCATGCTTCCCATACTTGTGCCTCTTTTTATAAGCGCTTTCCGGCGTGCCGACGAGCTGGCTATTGCCATGGAGAGCCGGTGCTATCACGGAGGCGAGGGCAGGACAAGAATGAAAGTCCTGAAATACAAAAGACGGGATATAATAACTTTTATTCTTGGCATCGCCTATCTTACCGCTGTTATAGTTTTGAGAAAAATAGGACTTTAAACTCTAAAGGTGTGATAGAATGAGGAATATAGCTCTGCGCCTGAGATATGACGGGACCAATTACCACGGCTGGCAGGTGCAGAAAACGGAGATCACTGTTGCTGAGACCTTGGAAAAGGCCCTGTCAAAAATATGCGGCCATAGCGTCAAAGTGGTCGGCTGCGGCAGGACTGATGCCGGTGTACACGCCGAGAGGTACTGCGCTAATTTCAAAACGGACAGCAGGATCCCCACAGACAGGATACCCCTTGCATTAAACGCCCAGCTACCTGATGATATTGCGGTAATGGACGCCGTTGAAGCAGAGGAAAATTTTAATTCTATTTTATCTTGTATTAAAAAAGAGTACACATATAGGATATATAATTCACGTATTAAAGATCCCTTTTACCGAAACCGGGCGTATTTTTATCCCGCTAAACTTAATGTAGAGGCAATGAGCCGGTGTGCCAGACAGTTTGTTGGTACAAACGACTTCGCGGCGGTTAGATCTGTGGGTACCGAGACAAAGACTACGGTCAGGACGGTATACTATTTTGAAGTGGAGCAGAAAGGTTCCATTATAGAGTGCAGGGTATGTGCTGACGGGTTCCTTTATAATATGGTTCGGGCCATGACAGGAACACTGATATATGCCTCAGAGGGGAAGATAGACCCCGATGATATCAAAAACATATTAAAAACAAGGGACAGACGGCTGACAGGTCCAACGGTCCCGCCCCAGGGGCTGTACCTTACAAATATTTGGTACGATGGCCCGGTAGGTGAAATGATGAATCGATAAGGTAGGAATATGGAAAAGAGAAAGCGGAGCGGAAGAAAACCAAAGTTTGTTTTTTTACTTTTGGCTGCTGCTTTGATTGCAGCTACTGCGTTTTATTTTAAAGATAATATCACATCCATGATCGGCTCTATTACAAAGTTTTTGGGTGGCGCCGCTGATGAAATCAGTTATTCCGGATACGCTGACAAGAACTACGCAGAAGTTGATGGGTGCTTGGCCATTGTTTCGGTCAGAGGAATACAGGTAGTGGACCTAACTGGGGAACAGACCCTAAATGATACTTTTGATATGGTTTCGCCGGCTGTAAAGTCAAATGGGGAATATGGTATTGCCTATGATATTGGCGGCAAGACTGCAAAAGTGTTTACCAGTGATAAAGTTCTCTACTCACGGGACGGAGACACGGCGATAATAAGCGCCAATGTGAATGACGAGGGATACGCTGTTGTTTGCGCCAGAGAAGAAGGTTATAACGGTATAGTTACCGTTTATAATAATGCAGGCCAGAAGATTCTGGACTGGTACTCAGGAGAAGCCTATGTTATGTCCGCCTGTCTGAGCGGGAACAGTGAGATTATGGCGGCCCTTTGCGTAGCTGAGTCAGGAGGCAGAGTGGTGTTCATAGATGTCGCTTCTGGTGATGAGATTGGAAAATATGAGTGTGAAGAAGTTCTCATTGATATGGTTTTCAGCGGAAGCAGCAGTGTGGATGCTATAAGCCAGAGCGGGATATACACTATAAATGAAAAAGGAGAACTGAAAAAAACCTATGGTTTTGAGGGCAAGTACCTGAGAGGCTACTGTCTTGGGACAAGCGGGCTTCACGCTGTGGTTCTTAGCAGCTATTCCATCGGAGACGACTGTACTGCAATAACAGTTAAAAACGGCAAGGAAGTTGGAATGGCGGAAGGAATCTCGTCAGTTATGAAGATATCTATATCCGGAAGCAAATTTGCGGTGCTGACCACCAGCGGAGTTAAGATATATTCAAAATATGGAAATGAGAAGAAGTCCTTTGAGGATCTCGGTGAGGTTCAGGACATACTTATGATGAAAAATGGGCACCTGATCGCGGCCAAAGTCAACTACGCGTCGGTACTTAAGTAATAAAAATACAATTTATAATTTATAATTAATAAGCTGAAAATTTTATATAATAGATTTTGATTAAAAATTTGATTTTTCCGCGGCGTACAGCCGCTTAAAGGGGGAACACATATATGCAGCCGACCTTATGCGCCAGATGCAAGAAAAACGTTGCGGTGATATTTATCACCAAAATTGAAAACGGCGTTTCCACGAATGAGGGACTTTGCCTGAAATGCGCCAAAGAATTAAATATACAGCCTGTGGACGACATTATGAAGAAGATGGGTATTACGGAAGATGACCTTGACTCCCTTTCTGAGGATATGCTTGAGGCATTCGGTGGAGCTGAAAGCCTTCAGGAGATACCTGAAGAAAACGATGAGGATAACGAGGGAAAAACAGCCACATTCCCGTTTTTAAATAAACTTTTCGGAGGTCCGGAGAGTCAGAGTTCCAATGCCGAGATGCCGCCACGCCAGCCAAGAGAACGCGCTGAGGGTAGAAAACGGAAGTTTTTGGACAATTACTGTATATCCCTTACCGCCAAAGCAGCGGAAGGAAAGCTTGACAGGATGATAGGCCGTCAGGAGGAGCTGGAGAGGGTTATCCAGATATTAAATCGCCGTCAGAAGAACAATCCGTGCCTTATCGGTGAGCCAGGCGTAGGTAAGACAGCTATTGCAGAGGGTCTTGCTCAGAGAATATATGACGGTCAGGTACCATATAAACTTAAGGATAAGGAAGTCCTCCTTCTGGATCTCACAGCCCTTGTTGCAGGAACACAGTTCCGGGGCCAGTTTGAGAGCAGAATGAAGGGACTTATCGACGAAGTCAAAAAGCAGGGTAATGTTATCCTTGTAATTGACGAAGTCCACAATATTGTTGGTGCCGGAGATGCCGAGGGCTCCATGAACGCAGCCAATATATTGAAGCCGGCTCTGTCAAGAGGCGAGATACAGGTTATCGGTGCCACAACTTTCTCAGAGTACAGAAAGCATATTGAAAAGGATACGGCCCTTGAAAGAAGATTCCAGCCGGTAACGGTAAATGAACCGAGCATTGCTGACTCTGTGGAGATACTCAAAGGTATTAAAAAATATTATGAGGACTACCACGGCGTTAAGATAAGCGATGAGATAGCCCGCCAGGCAGTAATTTTGTCCGAGAGATATATTACCGATAGATTCCTGCCGGATAAGGCCATAGACCTTATCGACGAGGCGTGCTCTGACGTGAATTTGAAAAATGAGAACTACGCAAGAGCTGCCCAGCTGAGAAAGGATATGGCTGACATATCTAAGGAGCGGGAGATGCTTATGTCTTCTGCTGAAAAAGAAGGAGATTATGAGCGCCTTGCCACGCTGAGAAGCGAGGAACTTAGAATAACAGACGAACTTACAAGGCTTGAGGGCCAGGGTGCGCCAGAGCTTAAAGTTGAGAACCTTGCCAGAATAATTGAACTCTGGACCAGGATTCCTGCCTCTAGCATAAAAGAGGATGAGCACAAAAAACTCTCAGAGCTGGGCGACAGACTGAAAAAGCACATTGTTGGCCAGGACGAAGCAGTAGACGCTGTATGTGCAGCTATAAAGCGCAACCGTGTAGGTATCGGCGCAAAACACAAACCGGTTTCCTTTATTTTCGTAGGTTCTACAGGCGTAGGCAAGACAGAACTTGTAAAACGACTTGCTGAAGATATGTTCCACGCGCCGGAGTCTCTCATCAGAATAGATATGTCAGAGTACATGGAAAAGCACTCTGTTTCAAGGCTCATAGGATCCCCTCCGGGCTATGTTGGCTATGATGAGGCCGGCCAGCTTACGGAGAAGATACGCAGAAAGCCGTACAGTGTTGTTCTTTTTGATGAGATTGAAAAAGCGCACCCGGATATCATGAACATACTGCTCCAGATTTTGGACGACGGTAGGATAACCGATGCTCAGGGCAGAACAGTAAACTTCGAAAACGCAATTATTATCATGACCACAAACGCCGGAAGCGACAAGAAAACCGGAACAGTGGGCTTTGGACATAGCGTATCTGAGCAGGGTAAGGACAAAGCCATGAAGGCACTTCAGGAGTTCTTGCGGCCTGAGTTTATAAACAGGGTAGACGAGATAGTTTGCTTCAACCACCTGACTGAGGAGAACTTCAGAAAAATTGCCCGTCTTATGTTGGAAGAACTGAAGGAAAGCCTTGCTGAGAAAAACATGGAATTTATCTATGACGATACGGTCATCGATTATCTTGTGAAGAAGTCATACTCAATCACATACGGCGCGAGAAACCTTCGCCGCGCTGTTCAGAAAGACATTGAGGACAAAATCGCTGCTGAGATCGTTGATAATTACAATACCGACATAAAGAAAGTTGGTATAACAGCGGAAAATGATGAGATAAAGGTCCTTGTTGTTTAAATAAAATAGCTGCCCTATGTCATAGGTACATGAAAAATGCTGCAAGGGGCGACAGCGATCATTGTAAAGTAAAAAGCCGCAAGCCAATTTATTTTGGCTTGCGGCTTTTTATGCCGAACTTTTGATAAGTGAAAGTAAAATAATTCTTTATATATTGGCAAACAAAACCTTACTGCATATACTATTCATATCAAGAATTTTTGATATGAGGTGATCAGATGGGAAAGTACAAAGAGGATGCCAAAGTGTTCAAAGCGCTGTGCGATCCAAAGCGGCTTGCTATTTTGGAGCAATTACGCAGTGGTGAGAAATGCGCCTGCGTCTTACAGGAACCGATGGATTTGACCCAATCGGGACTGTCATATCACATGAAAATTTTGTGTGATTCTGGTATTGTAACTAGTCGGCAGGAAGGTAAATGGACGCACTACCGTTTGAGTAAGGCTGGAGGAGAAATGGCGCTGGAAAGGTTGCGTGCTATTATAACACCCAATGTAGAACAAGACGATCAGGATCTTTCCTGTGAAAGATAAACGCCATCTAATATCGATGGCGTTTATCTTCAATTAAAACATCAAAAATTTTTGATATGTTGTCTATTTTGTGTAAAGTAAGGTTTTTGTTGTGGGTATATGGAAATTCTTTCAAGATCAGGTTTTGGGAATGAAATGGCTAAATGAGCTGATTGGCAATGGCCTATCTATGTTAGGATTGGATATAGGCAGCAGCCTTGGAGGCGGCGTTCAATTTTTCCTTTATGATGTGATTAAGATTACTGTTCTGCTGTGCTTTCTGATTTTTGTCATTTCATATATTCAAAGCTACTTTCCTCCAGAGCGCAGTAAGAAGATTTTAGGACGTTTTCATGGGATTGGCGCAAACATCATATCGGCGCTGTTAGGCACAGCAACTCCATTTTGTTCCTGTTCCTCTATACCGCTGTTTATTGGCGTATGTACGGTTGGGATTATTATGGTAGGTTATTTGTTCAATGTATTCCAATTTCTATTCATTTAAGTTAGGAGGTATGAAGTATGGGACTTTTTAGTAGAAATAAAAAAGATAAAAAGAATTCCTGTTGCTGCGACAGTAGCTGTGCACCTGAGACAATGGTTCAGACAGAGACGGACAAAGCGTCCATTGGCATTAAAGTGCTTGGATCTGGCTGCGATAAATGTAACGCTTTGGAGCAGGCCGCTTGCGAGGCTCTGGCAGAGTTGGGGATGGAGACTACGATCGATCATGTTACAGATTTTACGCAGATTGCCGCTTATGGAGTGATGACAACTCCGGCGTTGGTGGTTGATGGACAGGTCGTGTCATATGGCAAAGTTTTGAAAAAGGATGAGGCCAAAGCACTGATCGAGAAGGTCAGGGGGTAACCTATGCGCCAAAAACCAAAAGTAGCCTTTGTGTGCGTCCATAATTCCTGCCGTAGTCAGATAGCAGAAGCACTGGGAAAACTGCTGGCTGAGGATGTGTTTGATAGCTATTCTGCAGGGACGGAAACAAAGCCGAAAATCAACCAGGATGCAGTACGACTAATGAAACAGCTTTACGGTGTGGATATGGAACAGAAGCAGCACAGCAAACTGTTGTCTGAGATTCCACCGGTGGACATTGTGATAACCATGGGGTGCAATGTATCCTGCCCTTCACTGCCATGCCAATATAGGGAGAACTAGGGCCTGGATGACCCAACCGGTAAGGATGATGAAACTTTTTTAGAAGCAATCCATATTATTGAAAAAAAGATTTTTGAGCTAAAAGACAGAATAGATAATGGAATGTTATAACTTTTTAAAATGATATTTTTGCAGATAACGATTTCAGGCGGGCAATTTACCTTTGGGTAAATTGCCCGCCTGTTATACTTATATAAGTTTTTCCCATCAGATTGACTCAAATATACGCGACTACATGTGAATTTTAAAAGGGAAACTTTTGGGAAAACAATAAAGATGTTATAGCGGTTTTTTATCTAATATTGTAAAACGCTTGAGGAGAACTTCAGCTCAGAGCGGCGGCAGTAGCCTCGCGGAGGAACTGGGCCCATCTTGGATAATGCTTACCATAGATATGGGTGCCGTCGGAAGTAAGGGAGGCGTCAAGGGCGCCACCAGCGTCGTCAAATATTGGATTTACGTCCAGATAGAAGATTTTGTCCCCGTCAGCCAGTTCTGAAATGGAATTGTTAAGACGGTTTATGTTGGTATTGTTGTAAATACTATCTGTGCTGCTGCGGCTTTCTGCTACGTGCATATTTGCCATAACGAAAACTGTTGCGTCAGGCTGAGCAGCGGTAATGCTCTCCACGAGTTTTGTGTACTGTTCCACAATATCATTGAAGGCATAGCCAAGCTCGTTTATGCCCAGCATGACATATATACGGTCATATTTTTTCTGGGATAGAAGCTCCTGAAGAGTAACTTTGCCCATATCTCCAACGGAGACCTTGATACTATCTGTTTTAAATACGCTCATACCAACATCGGCAAAGAAATCAGCGCCCTCGATACCTGAATAGTCTCTTATGCCAACTGTTCTGGAGTCGCCGATAAACAGGCAGTTTTCAAAGGAGATGTCGTCTGGGGATAATGCTGTACCTGCTCCCGGATTGTCAGAGGAACCTGACCCTGTGCCTACATCGTTGCCTGTTATAATGCCGTCAGATGGACCTTTGGTATCGCCAATGGGATCTGTGCTTTCAACTGGCGCATCGCCGTCAGGAGCCAGAACCTCATCACCTGTTGCAGGCGGATCAATAACAGAAGGACCCTGTGCGTCCGCCGTTCCGCCACCTGAGATAATATAGGCTATGAGAAAGACAAAAGGCAGAGATAAGATTATAAAAATTATAGATGTTGTGTTTTCTTTTCTGATACTCATAAGCACCACCTAAAACGTGAAGTATAAAAATGGGTCATCAAGACCTTTGAAAATGCAATACATCGACAGTGCGAAAACTATAGCCATGAATACCCAGCCTACAAATTTTCCATTAATTTTCCGCAGCAGATTGTATGGGAGATATGTGGAAAACAGAAGGCCAAGGAGAATATAAACGCCGTAATCACTAAGATATTTTATGTAGTCTGTTTTTAGCGTCGGGAAAACTTCCCCACCGAAAAATGGGAAGAGTCGGGAGAAATAAACTGCGAGTTCTCCAAAATTTCCGATCTGGAAAATAAGCCATGACAAAGGGATAAGCAATATCATGTATAGGTGTCCGGCCAGTGCGTTCTTGCTGAGGAAATTGCCGTACAGATATTTTTCAAGTACGATAACTACAAAGAGAAATACACCCCAGAGAAGGAAGGTGATGGTCGAGCCGTGCCAGATACCTGTTAATACCCATACTACAAAAAGATTCCGTATGGTTTTCGTAGTGCCGCCTCTATTACCACCCAGAGGGATATATACATAATTTCTAAAGAAAGCGCCCAGAGTAATATGCCATCTTCTCCAGAACTCGGTCGTTGTGCGGGACATGTAAGGGTGTTTAAAGTTTTTGGGTATGGCGTAGCCAAGTATTTTACCAATACCCGCGGCCATGAGTGAGTAACCGTAGAAGTCGAAATATATTTGAAGAGAGAGGGCGATTGCACCCAGCCAGGCTAAAGGTGTGGACACACTGTCAAAACCAATGGACTGTATGTTTCGCCACATTGAGGCCAGATTGTTTGCCAAAAGAACCTTGAGACCAAGACCTGTGATAAAAGTATAGAAACCAGATTTGAATCTTTCTAAATCGAAAGAGGTATCTCTCTTGCCAGCTTCAAACTGTGGATAGGTGATGATGGGGCCGGCGGTGAGGGCTGGGAAAAAGCACATATAAAGAACAAAATTCAAAACGCGCTTTTCAGCCTGGATCTTGCCGGTGTATACATCTACCATATATGAAATACCTTTAAAGGTATAGAAGCTTATGCCGACTGGCAACGAGGATATTCCTGGCATGTATTTAAACAGAAGAAGCCAGAACAGATTATATGATATGCCAATGATAAGAAACTGCTTTTTTTCGTTTTTGCGGGTCTGTATAGCCTGACCAATATAAAAATCAACAAGGGAAGTGGCAATGAGAAGAAAAATGTAAAGAGGATGCTCCAGAGTACCTGAGGTGTAAAAAATAAAACTGCCCAGAACAAGAACATATTTTCGATATTTTTCAGGTATGGTAAAGTAGCAAAGAAGAAAAGCAGGTAAAAAATAACAGATAAAATCAATACCCGAAAAGACCAATTTTTACC
The DNA here is from genome assembly GCA_944387845.1 of uncultured Oscillospiraceae bacterium. Lineage (GTDB taxonomy): Bacteria > Bacillota > Clostridia > Oscillospirales > Oscillospiraceae > CALXGH01. Next base: position 34,486 of record CALXGH010000019.1, on the reverse strand, counting down.
CTCCTACTAAAAAGTTATGTAATCATAGCTTTTTCTACAAAATTCGACATATTTTTAAGTAAAATATAATATCATGCAGAAAACAACATGATATTTTGAATAAAACCAATTACTGGAAAATATTTACATATACAGAAAAATCTACGCTGAGATTTCTCTGTTGTTTAACTATTCTTAAGAGTAATACTAATTCTATCCGAGCGCAATAGGAAAGTCTGTTAAATTTAAGTAACTAATGGTTACATTTGCGTAAAATGTCGAAACTGACCTATTTTAGATCAGAAAACGCCAAATTTATGTAAACTATATGAATTATGTATACTTGTGGCTATAGAGGCGTATCCCCTCAGTTGCTAAGTGCCTAAGATGAAAGAGAACAATTTTGTGTTGTGCGGGTACGTAAGGGCAGTACGGATATAAAATTGTGCAAGATATAGCGTGTAATAAAGACATTTTAAGAGACAAAACTGAGGGAAAAACAAGCAAACTGGAAAAAGATTAAATGATTATATGGACTAAAACATGGTGGTAAAGGGACTTGAAAAAGTTTTAAAATGCATTTTGTGAAAACTGTTGACAAGTTTTAATGTTTATGGTATCATTTTTTAGCTATGTGAGACAAGATACGCGGGTGTAGTTCAATGGTAGAATTCCAGCCTTCCAAGCTGGCCGCGTGGGTTCGATTCCCATCACCCGCTCCAAAAACTTGTGGGAGCCCGTTGGGGGTAGATGTGCGCCAATAGCTCAGTTGGATAGAGCAACTGCCTTCTAAGCAGTAGGTCGGGGGTTCGAATCCCTCTTGGCGTGCCATTTTTGAACTTTTATATGGTGGGTATAGCTCAGTTGGTTAGAGCACCGGATTGTGGTTCCGGGTGTCGTGGGTTCGAGTCCCATTACCCACCCCACAAAACTTACGGGAGAATGTGGGATTCTTCGGCCTTATACATTGGGGTGTCGCCAAGCGGTAAGGCACGGGACTTTGACTCCCGCATCGGTGGTTCGACTCCACCCATCCCAGCCAAATTTAATATTTGCCCCAGTAGCTCAGTTGGCAGAGCACCTGCCTTTTAAGCAGGGTGTCCGGAGTTCGAATCTCCGCTGGAGCACCACGTCGGAGCAAGCGTTATTCGCTTGCTCCGACTTTTTTAAAGTCAGAGCGTGCTCATTTCGCTATTCCTTATTATTTGGCCTATGCGTAGTAAACGGGCGAAGGCCAGGATGCTTTTTTGCGGTCAAAACGCCCAAAAGAAATGGGGGGCCAGAGATAGTTTGCCGCAACGCCTTGTGTGAGAGCAGGAAGCATGGTATAGTAGACAAAAATAAACAAGTCTCGTGGGCTGGCGGGAAGGATACGGAAAGTGAGAGAGAAGCGTATATGGAAAAACGGTATAATTTTCTCACTGCCATAGCCATGGTGGTGGGTACGGTCATCGGCTCCGGTGTCTTTTTTAAGGCGGAGGTAGTACTTAACCGTACCGGTGGCAACATGATGACGGGCATCCTGGCCTGGCTCATTGTAGGTCTTGTGATGATCATCTGTACCTATACATTTGGCATTGTGGCCGGTAATTATGGAGGAGCCAACGGAATGGTTGGCTATACCCGGGAAGCCTGCGGCAAGACCTACGCCTACTATGTGGGCTGGTTCATGACCACCATCTATTACCCCTCTCTGACATCTGTCCTTTGCTGGCTTCCCGCCAGATATCTGGGCGTACTCATCGGTGGCGAGGAATGGGGCAACGCATGCAGTGCGTCTGTAATGGTGCTGTCGGTGTTCTTCCTGGTATCTACCTACACCATGAACGCCCTGGCACCCAAGCTGGCAGGTAAATTTCAGATCACCACTGCCACGGCTAAAATGATTCCCCTGGTGCTGATGGCCGTGGTAGGTACCATCACGGGTCTGGGCAACGGTCAGATAGAGTACAACTTTGTCAATGTGGTGGATCCCTCCATCTCTCCGACTGCGGGCTTGTTCGCCGCTGTGGTCGCTTTGTCATTCGCCTATGAGGGCTGGATCTGTGCCACCTCCATCGGCTCTGAACTGAAGGATGCCGAGCGAAACATCCCCAGGGCTTTGGTGATCGGCGCCGTTATTGTGGTGGTGGTATATGTGGCCTACTATATTGGACTGTCCGGGGCACAGGACAGCGCCATTATGATGCAAAATGGTGAGGCAGGCGCTAAGCTGGCATTTCAGAAAATCTTTGGTCAGCTGGGCGGCGTGCTGATATTCGTGTTCGTAGTGATATCCTGCTGGGGCACTTGCAACGGCCTGACTATGTCCGTCTCCCGCGGTATGTACGACCTGGCGATGGACAGCGAGAGTGAGTACATGGCCAAGTTCCGCAGCGTGGATCCCACCACCGGTATGCCTGCAAACTCCACCGTGGTAGGTCTGCTGGTGTCCGGACTGTGGCTGGTATACTTCTATGGTGCCAACCTAGCGCCCTCCCCTTGGTTCGGACCTTTCTCATTCGACTCTTCCGAGCTGCCTATCATCACCCTTTACATCCTTTATATCCCTATCTTCATCAAGCTAATGACCATCCGGCAGTTGGGGAGCTTCAAGCGCTTTGTGATGCCCACTCTGGCAATTGCGTGCAGTATCTTCATGTGCTTTGCCACTATCTACACATATGGCATTAAGGTGTTCTTCTACCTTATTGTCTTTGCTGCGGTGATGGCGCTGGGCGCTTTCATCAAGCATCTGAAATGAACGATGGCCGACTTTTGGTACAGATTTTTAACCTTTTCAAAAGCTTGCCTTGTTTGAATGTCAAAGCTGTTCTGATGTGAAGGATTTGCTGGGACGAGCTGTCCGTAAGTCTCTGGATGCCAAAGTCCAACCGGTCAAAAATAGTGGCAGAAGCAGCAGAAAATCAGAAATCCGAACCATACGTTCCGGAAACAGAACCCGCTACGGCATCTATAGTATTGCGATATTCCACGTCGTCGCGGATTATCTATCGTACGCGACGGCTTTTTTATAGTAAAATAATAGGGTATAATGCCAGACAGAAAAATTTCCTTTGGTGAAATGTGAGGTAGACAGATGGGCCGTGAGATGGAACCTTATAAAATAATAGAGTGGAGCATAATCAAAAAGTATAGAAAAGAACTGTGGAAGCCTTTTATATATGCGGTTAAACGCTATGAGCTTGTAAAAGAAGGGGACAGGATCGCTGTTTGCATCTCTGGTGGCAAAGACTCCATGCTCCTTGCCAAACTTATGCAGGAGCTTCACCGACACAGCGATGTACCTTTTGAGCTTGTGTTTCTGGGCATGGACCCGGGGTATAAAAAAGAAAACAGAGAAAAGATAGAGAGTAACGCCTCGCTGCTCAACATACCTATTACAATATTTGAGTCGGACATTTTTTCCGTAACAGATAAGACAGATCAGTCTCCATGTTATCTTTGCGCTAGAATGCGGCGGGGCCATCTATATAAAAATGCCAAAGCCATGGGCTGCAACAAAATAGCGCTTGGGCATCACTTTAATGATGTTATTGAGACAACGGTTATGGGTATGTTTTACGGTTCCCAGATACAGGGGATGATGCCGAAACTCCACAGCACAAATTTTGAGGGTATGGAGCTTATTCGGCCCCTTTACTGTGTGCATGAGGAGGATATTATTGCCTGGCAGAAGTATAACGGTCTTGAGTTTATACAATGCGCCTGCAGGTTAACCGAGAGTCTGGCAGAGGGCGGAACGGCTAGGTTTGGCTCCAAGCGTCAGGAGACGAAGGAGCTTTTAAAGGAACTGAGGAAGAAAAATCCCAATATAGAGAAGAGTATATTCAGTAGTATCCACAACGTGTCCCTTGACACATTGCCAGGATACAAGCACAATGGAGAGGAACATTTTTTCCTGGACGACTATTAAAAAAGGGCCCTCGCGGAAGGCCCGTATTTTGTCCGGCTTTGACCGGAGTATTGAGAAGTTCGGTAGAGTATGCGGAGGATGAAATGAAAGTCTGTAATATGACGGAGGGACGTCCGTTAAAATTGATTCTTACAGTTGCCTTACCTTTGATGGTGGGCAACATATTTCAGCAGCTATATACAGTAATGGACGCCCAGATCGTAGGTATGGTAGAGGGCGTAAACGCCCTGGCTGCTCTTGGGGCAGTGGACTGGTTCAACTGGATGTTTCTTGCGATGGTCCAGGGCTTTGCACAGGGGTTCACAATACCGGTAGCACAGGCCTTCGGCGGAGAAAATTACGGTTATTTGAGAAAAAATATAGGAAATGGCCTGTTCCTATCTGTGGTACTGAGTGTTTTCATATTGATTGCAGCACAAATTCTAGTGGTGCCGGTACTGCATCTTTTGGATACGCCACAGGAGGTATTTCCCATAGCAAAAGGGTACATAAGAGTGCTGTTTGCGGGGCTTCCTGCTGTAATGGCCTATAATTTTATGAGCGGCATACTCCGGGCGTTGGGAAACGGCAGGATACCGCTTTACGCCATGATAACGGCGGCGGCTGTGAATATAGGGTTGGACTTGCTTTTCGTTGCTGTTTTTCGCTGGGGAGTATCAAGTGCCGCGGTAGCGACGGTAATAGCACAGTGTGTTTCTTGTGTATTTTGCTTTGTGGCCCTCAGAAGGATAGATTTTATTAAGCCCAGCAGGGAAGAAATGAAGATAAACCCGGAGCTGTGCAGGGGACTTGTGGGTATGGGTCTACCACTGGCTCTGCAGAATCTTACCATAGCTATCGGAGGCATGGTTATACAGAGTATAGTCAACACATGCGGCATAACGTTTATAGCGGGGTATACAGCTACAAACAAACTGTATGGTACTTTGGAGATAGCAGCTGTATCTTATGGATTTGGTGTGTCCTCATTTGTGGGACAGAATCTTGGGGCTGGCAGGACGGACAGGATAAGAAAAGGAGTTCATGCTGGGGCGATAACAGGTGCCATAACTGCCTGGGTAATAATGGCGGCCATGCTTATATTCGGCAGGACCATAGTGTCTGGATTTATTTCAGGCACACCGGAAGAAGTGGCGGCTGCGACAAAATACAGTTGTGAGTTTTTGTATATAATGAGCGTGTGCCTTCCGATATTGTATCTTCTACATATTTATAGATCAGCACTTCAGGGAATGGGCAACGCGCTGGTTCCTATGTCCACAGGCATACTGGAACTACTTGTTAGAGTGGGTTCGGCATTTGTGCTGCCTGGTATCTTTGGATACAAGGGGCTTTTCTATGTGGAGATCTTGGCGTGGATCAGCGCTGATGTCGTACTCTTGCCGGGATTTTATATATTCCTTAAAAGGAAAAAGACCGTACTTGAGGAATCCGCCCGTAAGGTCGGCAGCGGAGAGAATGTTTAAATTCCGGTACACAGTGTGGGGGTAAAACCTTAATATTGACTTTTACTTTTGTTTTTATTATAATTTTATAGCAAAAACGAAAAGTGCTGGAGTGGCTCAGTCGGTAGAGCAGCTGATTCGTAATCAGCAGGTCGTCGGTTCAAGTCCGATCTCCAGCTCCATGCCGGGTCAAAATTACTTTGACCCGGCGTTTTTATATTTTGGACGATACAGGCTTTGCCAAACTTACTATATAGACATAGAGAAACCATATTGCAAAACACCCGCAAAACTTTGCGGGTGTTTTTTGCTACGAAGCTGTAACCATTAGTTACCGAAACGTCGTAGAATTTCGCCGATAATGTAGCTTAAATTAAGATTAAAAATAAAATAAGCGTATAAAGTTCTGAAAAACCGGCATTGTTGCGGATATATAGTACATATTTTGAGAAAAGTTGATTGAGACACAATATATTGTACCAGGTTTAGGCCTTTACACCTCTTGCCGGAAAAGCGGAGTGAAACTGTCATAGGGACACAATTTTTGAGATACAGGAAAAGACAATCTTTTTAAAGATTGCATATCTTAAATGATTTGAGGAACATTTGCGTATGACAACGTATGAAATCAGGGACAGCGATGTCCGGCACAACATTCAGGTCATAAAAAGGAAGGCAGGCGCGCCTATCTGGGCTGTTATCAAATTTGACGGCTACGGCGTTGGCCTTTTGCACCTTGCGGAAATTCTGCGTCAGTGTGGTATAGAAAATCTGGCGGTTTCTGATGCGGCTGATGTGGAGCGGCTACGTAATGCCGGGTTTACAACAGAGCGTATTCTGCTTATTAGTCAGCCGGGCAGCGACGAGGAAATTGAGACTGCTCTTGAAAATGAGGCAATATTTTCAGTTGGCTCCAGGCAGTTTGCTGAGCGGCTCCGGCAGATAGCGGCACAAAGGGGTATACCGGCTGAAGCTCACCTGACAATTGACACTGGCATGGGCCGATTTGGATTTTTGCCGGAGGACTATGAAGCTGCACGTGAGCTGTTTCTACCTTCAGAGGATCTCACGGTTACAGGAATCTATTCACATTTTTTCAATTCATTTAGCAATGACAAGGCCACAAAGGAGCAGTTTGAGGTGTTTATGCAGTTTCTTGGTAAACTGCGAGCTGACGGTATTGACCCGGGAATGACCCATATATGCAACTCCGCTGCTACATTCCGTTACCCCGAAATGCATCTTGACGCTGTTCGTGTCGGCTCAGCTATAGTGGGACGCGTCTCTGGTATGCCCCCCAAGCAGACAGGACTCCGAAAAGTGGGTATCCTTAAATGTAATGTGTGCGAAGTCAAATTCCTGCCAAAAGGACATCAGGTAGGCTATGGAGCGAAATGTCAGCTTCGTAGGGATACTAAAATCGCGGTAATCAGTGCTGGCCACTGGGCGGGCACTTTGAGTGTACGTATGAGGGATGTGCTTTTAAGGCGGTTTCCGTCCGTGAGAATTGGCGGTAAAACTGCGAAAATGGTGTGCGCTCCCGAAATGGGACATATAATAGTGGACGTAACGGGAATGAATGTAAAGGCCGGCGATACAGTTTATATGGACATCTCCCCTGTAAGAGTGAATGGGTATGTCCGCAGAAGCTACATATAAAGGCCCTCTGCCCCTGTTATTTATATTTAACGGACCTGGATATCAGGCGTAAGGCCACAATCGAAGACAATACTAAAAAAATAATCAGGCCCTTGGTCAAATCGGGGCCTGATTTTATATTTATTTTACCCAATAAACCACAGCATCCCGGAGAAAACGGGCGCATCCAGGCACATTTTTATCATAATAAGCGGTAAATCGCTCATCAGCTACATAAAGTTCCGCTATGCCGCGGTGCTTTTTTGAATCATATGAGTTTCCGGTGATGGTCAGCCACTGTCGGTGAAGGTCAGAGATCTCTTTACCGCTTTCACTCTCTGGGGATACGCCTGTTTTTACAGCGTATTCCAGCTTTTTCATAATATCTTTTCCAAGCTCTGTCCAGTTTTTGTACTGCTCCTGGGTCAGTCCCATAACAGTGGCGTTTGCCAAATCTATCTCTTCATCGCCGTATTTTTCCCTTAGCTCCTTTCCGTAGGTCAACTCATTTTGCTCCACGGCGCGCTTTTTGAAGGCCTCGAATTTCTTTTCGTCTTTCATAATTTCGTTCCTTTCCTCCGCCCTGATGGTATCTTTTACTGAGCGGATTAGCATTTCAAGACTTTCCCTTTGGCTCTCCAGAGCGGCCAAATGATTTCGGAGAGTGGAAAGACGGTCAAAGGAGGGATCGTCCAGACATTCCCTTATTTGGGCCAGCTCCACCCCGAGAGCCCGATAATAGAGTATGTCTTGCAGTCGGTCAACCTCGGCGCTTCCGTAATAGCGGTAGCCGCTTTCCGCAATACGGCTGGGCTTCAGCAGCCCGATTTTGTCGTACCAGCGCAAGGTACGGGTGGTTACCCCGGACAGGCGCGACAGCTCTTTAATGGAATACTCCATAATTATCCCTCCTAAAAGCAGTGTATCAGTTGACGTAACGTCAGAGTCAAGAGAAATTTTAAAATCTTTTCCTACCTGTGTCAAATACATTCTGGTGTTCTGTGGTGGAACAAAATAAGCCCCGGATTCTATCCGGGGCTTTTATATAAAAAGGCGCAGACATTAGCTGAGCCTTTAGGGCGGAAAAGGGAGGTATTTTAGAATTGGTCAAAACTTAGCCTACTATAAACTCGTTTTCTTGTTCGATATACCGACAGAATATGAAAAGTCCGGTAATTATCTCCGGGGAAAAGTTGTCAGGCGCATCTATTGTCCACCCGCCGGAAATTTCAGTATGCATGACCTGTAAAACTGTGTTCCCCTGGGAATTTTTCATGGAGTAGTTAAGACTATTATGCATGGTCAGCACATATTTTTCACTGCCTATTTTTATGTCGGCGTGATCTGTTTTAGGTAGTCTATATGCAGGCCAGCCTATCGTATTTAAATCGTCCTCACTGGCGTAGCCAGGACGACCCTCAACTATCACTTTACCGTCAGAGTCAGTGAGAGCGTATGACTTGTAACGCACATCGCCCATTCCGCTGGGATCGGAGACAGAAATCTCATAACTTTTGCCATTATCCGGCAGAAAGACGGTTTTTAAATTTCCGGAAAAAGGAATTTTTATCTCGGCCAGAATTTTACCTTCTTCAGATAGAAAGCCGGATTTCATGATGTACCGCATATTTTCCTCCAAATTAAAATATGGAAAAGAGTATTAGACCTGCGGCACCAGCGCCTATCATGGCTTTTATTGGGTTTACCTTCCATCGGCGTAATACTATAAGTGCACCTATGAAGATGACAAGTGATATTGGATTGATAGTTGTGAGATCAGAAGGTAGGGCAGAGGCGCCGTAGACAGCATTTATAAAAAGGGTTATACCAGCAGAGGCGATCATGGCCACAACAGCAGGACGCAGTCCTGCCAGTATACCCTGCATAACACTGAGGCCTCTGAAGCGATAGTATATGTAGGCTAGCGTCATAACGATAACGCAAGAGGGGAAGATACAGCCTATGGTGGCAATTATGGCACCGGGAACACCTGCTACTAAAGTGCCTACAAAAGTGGCGGAGTTGATGGCGATAGGTCCTGGGGTCATTTCCGCTATTGTAACAATGTCAGCAAACTGTGTCATTGTGAGCCAGGAGTGAATTTCGACTACCTGGTGCTGGATAAGAGGCATAGCGGCATAACCGCCGCCGATACTGAAAAGGCCGATCTGAAAATAACTCCAAAATAGTTCAAGATATATCATTTTTCCACCGCCTTCAGTTTATAAAGAGAATCAAGAGCTCCTATAACACCGCAGACCAATATGATTATAATGATATTTATTGAGAAAAATCTGACGGCAACAAACGCTCCTATTAGAACCAAGACATGTAAAATGCGTTTTCGGTCTATAATCTGCTTTACCATATCTATTACAACATCAAAAATGACTGCAGCCACACCGCATAGCATGCCTGCCATAACAAGGTTTACTATGGCGTTGTCCCTGAAAGCCTGGTAAAAAAGAGAAATTATAGAAATAGTTATAAGTGGCGGCGTTACAGTGCCAAGAACAGTCAGAAGAGCACCAGGAATACCTGCCACATGATAGCCTATTAATATTGAGGCATTTACAGCAATAGGACCGGGAGAAGACTGGGCGATAGCAATCATGTCTAGCATTTCCTGCTCCTCAATCCAGCCTAGCTCTTCAACAAAGCGCTTACGCATTAAGGGCACGATAACATAACCCCCGCCAAATGTACATGCGCTGAGTTTAAATACGGAAAAGAAGAGCTTTGCATACGTAGATTTCTTCGATTCTTCCAAATTATCACCTTCCGAATGAGATAATAGCACTTGCCTATTTATAAGTAAAATAATATAATTAAATTGGTTATATATTGTATATTATATAAAGGGGGCGTCAATGTGACTTTACGGCATATGAAAATTTTCTGCGCTGTATGCGATAGTGATTGTAATACCACGAAGGCGGCGGAGAAACTGAATATGACTCAGCCGGCGGTGAGTCTGGCCATTAAGGAACTTGAGCGTTACTATGGAATAGTTCTTTTTGACAGGATCGGTAGGAGACTTCAGATTACGCCTGCGGGTCGGGATTTTTTGGAGTACGCCGTACGCATATGTTCCCAGTTTGATGATATGGAGCGGGAGATGAAAAACTGGGACACCATAGGACTTTTGCGTGTAGGTGCCAGTATAACCATAGGTTCCCAGTTTTTATCCGGGTATGTCAAGGCTTTTTATCACAGGCATCCGGGAACGGAAGTACAGGTGATGATAAATCCATCAAAACGACTTGAAAAAGCTCTCATGAACAATGAACTGGATTTCGCACTGACAGAAGGAAATTTACATAATCCTGCCATGCGGTATGAGACATATATGGAGGACAGACTCAGCATAATAGCCTCTCCTAGATCTGGCTTAAGGCAGGGGCAAAGGCTTACTTTGGATGAGTTTAAAAAGCAGAGATTTCTTCTCAGGGAAAAGGGCAGCGGAACAAGAACCGTATTTGACAATGCGGCTGCCGCCGCAGGTGTGTCGGTCAGACCGATATGGGAGTCTGCAAGTAACACGGCGCTGGTAAACGCGGTGATAAACGGCCTTGGTATTGCTGTTTTGCCACACCGCATGATTCAAGGGCCTCTTGAGCGGGGGCTCATAATAACTATAGGTGCTGAGGGGATGGACTTCAGGCGGAACTTTTATATAGTTTACCATAAGGATAAGTACCTGACCGAATCGGCAAAAGTATTTATGGATATATGCCGTACGTACGAATTGGACTACCCTCTGCCAAAATATAATGGCCTATACTGAAAATCCGTTCTGCAATATAGAACAAAATATCATGTAAATAATACTGCCGCTCAGGTCCTTTAGGTCCTGAGCGGCAGTGTGTTTTAATTTAAGGAGCGGCAAATTATTTTGTGGAGAATTTTTCAATAAAGAACTGAGTAAATGCGGCCAGTTCCTCCTCCTGAGATACATAAACATAGAGACTCTCGTCGTCAAGCCAGTCATACGCGTTTATGGCAATGTAGCCTTTTTTGTCTGGATAAATGACAAAAGCGTCGGTTGGGAATTTATTCCGGTATGCCTTTAATATCTCAGAGCGGCGGTAGATAACAGGATCTCCCCGTCCTGACAGATCAGGTACTGTTGGAACAACAGCTATGGAGCAGTCCTGTTCGTTCCAGCCGAGGATAAGGTTTCCTATCATGGTCTTGCTGCCGTGGACGAATCCATAATTAAAACGGCTTGTATCTTCGGTGTAACCGAAAATGATGCGGTAGTTGTCCCCGTTTTCAACGGCATCATTAAAAAGAACTCGCATTTTTCTTGCGTTTTCATTGCTCTTTTCCATGTCAACCTGGGGGCCTTTGAACATTTTACTGAATAAACCCATGAAAAAGTCCTCCTGAAAAATTAAATTTATAAACCTGAGCGCGACTATGCCGCCCTAGATCCATAATAAAGATAATTTTTAAAATTTGTTTTTATTTATGGCAATTTAGATCCGCCGGAGCGGCAAATTGAAACGTGTCGTTCAGGCGGATATTAAAAGTTTTATTTTTTTTCGGCCGAGTCGGCGTTTTTCATTTTTTCAAGACAGTCGGCTATGGAAGATATTTGATATCTTGTAGTCGCGTCGGCGGCCTCCGGCACAAGAAGAGGCATTGTTTCGGGAATCGCTTTTCGGAGCACCATCATACTCAGAGCGAGATTTATAAAAAGAGCAGTTCTCTCAGGGGTGGGCCTGATGCCAAAGCATTCCAAAATGCCGCCAAAAAGACGCATTTGCTTCTGGCGGAATGTGCGGTAGCTCTCAGAAGACAACCGACGGAAAATGATCTGTTGCTCCTGAAGAGACAAGACCGCTATACCATTTTTCTCGCCGTAGCAGCAGGAAAAAAGAAACTTACAAACAGCTTCTCTCCAACTGAGAGACTTGTCTTCGGAAAGGGACTTGGCGTAGGCGATTATTTTTGGCTGCTGCATATAAAGGGTCTCAACAATCAGATCCTCCTTGCTTGGAAAAAAGGAGTAGAAGAATGTGCGGGAGATTCCGACTGAATCATAAATCTGCTGTACAGTTGTGTTCTGTACACCTTGTTTTGCGATAAGTTTCAGAGCTGAGCGGACAAGCAAATCTCTTATTTTCGCGCGCTCTTCCTCTGAATATGCTACTTTTGGCATAAAACGTCTCCAAAATAAAAACAAAATTTAAAGATTGTTTTTATTCTATCATGATGGTACTTTAAAAACAAGTGATATTATATTAGAATGATATGCGGAGGCATTTTGAAATGATGAACAATATTCAAATAAAAATACTTCAAAACAGACCGTTCTCGAGATTTTTTGTCTATTTGATACAGAATGCACAATTAGAATCCGAAAAATATGTGACATTTTGAAGGAAAAAAGGTCAGCATTACAACTGGTATTTTTCGGTTAGATATTGTATAATGAAACAAGCAAAAACAGATACATAAAAATTTAAATAAATATGGGGAAAGGCCCCCGGAAGGAGAAATATTAATGACACCAAAAGAAAGAGTCATTGCTGCGATTAATAAGCAGGAAGTTGACGGAGTTCCAAGTGGATTTTCCTATCATTTCCCAAAGGGCATGGAGTATGGCGATGCCGGCGTAGAGGCTCATCTCAAATATTTTGAAGAGACTCAGGCTGATATCATGAAGATCATGAACGACAGCCGTATTCCTTGCGTAAGCAACGTAAAAACTCCAGCAGACTGGAAAGACATTCGTTCTTTCAAGAAAGATGAGCCACATATCGTACATCAGCTCGATATGATGAAGCGCATCCTTGAGAAAGCTGATCCAAGCTTCTTTACACTGGGTACTCTTCATGGCGTTATCGCTGCATGCCGCCACGCTACTAGCGACGGCTACACACTTGATGAGACACGTAAGATTATGTGCTCTCACTATCGTCAGGACAAACAGCCTATCAAAGACGCTTTCCAGCGTATGACAGATAACCTCTGCATGATGGGCGAGCAGTTTGCTGACCTTGGTCTCGATGGTATTATGTACGCTTCCCTTGGTGGCGAGAGACATTATTTCACAGACGAAGAGTTTGCTGATCTTCTTGCTCCTCTGGAGAAGCAGATCCTCCAGACAATCAAGTCTAGAAATGTTTACAGCTTCCTGCATATCTGCAAGGAAGACATCAACATGGAGCGTTACGAGAGCTACGCTGAGCTTGCTGATGTTATCAACTGGGGCGTTTATGAAACTAACTTCTCTCTTGAAGAAGGTCGTAAGCTCTTCAAAGGCAAGACAATGTGGGGCGGCCTCGCTAACCGCAGCGGCGTAATCGTTGACGGTTCCCTCGAGGAGATCCGTGCTGCAGTACGCAAGGTAATCGATGATTTCGGTCCTCAGGGCTTTATTCTTGGTGCAGACTGCACACTGCCTACATCCCTGCCACATGAGCGTATCTTTGCTGCTGTTGATGAGGCTCACCACTATAAGTGGAACAGAATGTCCTACAAATAATAGATAAAGTAAGACCAAAGGCTAAATTGGAAAGATAAAATCTGGAAAGCCGCCGAAGTTATTTCGGCGGCTTTTTCCGTTTAAATGTTACAAATTCGGTAACAGATTTTCAAAAAATATTGACTGCGTATGATATAGTGTTTATTATAGTTACAAAATATTTGTCGTTTTATAAAAACATTTATGTGCTTTTATATGCAGAACGGAGATTTTAGATGAGAGATAATGGGTTGACGCCTGAAGAGAGATGGCGCATAGCCGACCTTGAGCGGAGAATCGAAGAAGACGACGATGTTGACGCCATGGTCGAATGGGCTGCTTTCTGGGCATTTGATAAACGCCAGTGGCCGCTGTCTGAGGACCAGAAGGAAAAAGTACTTGAGTATTACGAAGCGGGCGTTGAAGAGGGGAACCAGCTGGCGTGCCTTAATTTAGGTGCCATATATAACGAAGGTGTACTTGTCCCGAGAAATTATGAGAGATCGGCTGAGCTTTACAGAATCGCTGCGGATATGGATGAAGACAATGCGGTGGCCGCTATGGCCATAACAAATCTGGGCTATTACTATTATTACGACTATGCCGGAAAACAGGACTACAAAAAAGCATTCAACTGCTTTTTACAGGGCGCACTACGCTATTCAAACGCAAACGCATATTATAAATTAGGAGATATGTACAGAAGAGGCCAGTTTGTAGATCAGGATGATAAAATGGCCTTTGAGATGTATATGAAAGCCTTCAATTGTGAAGAGGATGGAAACTTCTTCAAAGCAGATGTGGGTTATCGTCTTGGCGACTGCTTCCTCCATGGTATAGGCTGTACCAGGGATCCGTTTGCGGCCCTGACGCTTCTCCAGATATCTGAGCGGCACTTTTATGAAAAACTTAAGCGCCATGACAGAGGGGCAAAAGCTTCGTTCAAAAAGATGAAGCTTCTTATGGAAGAGACAAAAAGAGTCATCGCCGAGGAGATAGGTATAGACGAAGACGAGGAAAAATAAATACATAAAGACCCGCCGAAAAGGCGGGCTTTTTTATGCCCTACTCTAGAAGGCAAAGGGTAAATAATTCTTGACAAAATACCCCGCAGGGGTATACTATATACCAGGTGGGGGTATTTTACACCCTGGGAAATGGAGATGATATTATGGAAAATATTTCTGAAAAAAAGACATTAAGGAGGGAAGATGAGCGAAAAAAGCTTATAAACCGTCTGAAAAGAATAGAAGGTCAGATAAGAGGCATTTGCGGAATGATTGAAAACGACGCATACTGCACAGATATCCTGACCCAGTCTGCGGCTGTGAATGCGGCCATAAACGCATTTAACAAGGAGCTTATTGGAAGCCATATAAGAGGCTGCGTTGTAAGGGACATTAAAGCTGGAAATGACGAGGTAATTGATGACCTTTTGTCCACATTACAGAAACTTATGAAATAAGAGGTGATGAAAAGTGCAGCAGTATAATGTAACTGGTATGAGCTGCGCTGCCTGCAGCGCAAGAGTAGAAAAGGCGGTGTCGGCTGTTGAGGGTGTAACATCCTGCTCTGTAAGCCTTCTCACAAACTCCATGGGAGTTGAGGGTACGGCTTCGGCGGAGGCAATAATTGCCGCTGTTGAAGATGCCGGATATGGTGCGAGCCAAAAAGGCGCGGAAAAGAACACTTCTGCCGCGGCCCAGGAGGACGCTCTTGCGGACAGAGAGACACCGGTGCTTAAAAAGAGGCTTCTTGCATCCCTGGTATTTCTTATAGTACTTATGTATTTTTCCATGGGCCACACCATGCTTAACCTGCCACTGCCGGGCTTTTTCAGCGGCAATTATGTGGCGATAGGTCTTACACAGCTTCTTCTCACAGCTATAGTTATGGTGATAAACCAGAAGTTTTTCATAAGTGGATTTAAAGGAATGATACATGGCGCTCCAAATATGGACACTCTTGTTGCCTTGGGCGCAGCTGCCGCTTTTATATACAGTACGGCGGCGCTATATGCCATGACAGCAGCCCAGGCTGCCGGCGATGCCGCCGGGGCTATGGGGTATATGCACGAGTTCTATTTTGAGTCTGCCGCCATGATTCTTACACTTATAACTGTTGGTAAGATGCTGGAAGCAAGGTCAAAAGGTAAGACCACCGACGCTCTGAAGAGCCTTATGAAACTGGCACCGAAAACAGCGGTTATAGTGGAAAATGGCCAGGAGAAGACGGTGCCCATAGAAACAGTTAAGAAAGGCGATATTTTCGTCGTGCGCCCAGGAGAGAATATACCAGTTGATGGCGTAATTACAGAAGGGCAGAGCGCCGTAAACGAGGCGGCTCTCACAGGCGAGAGCATACCTGTCGACAAGGCTCCTGGGGACCTGGTTTCCGCTGCCACACTTAACCAGTCCGGATTTTTGAAATGCGAGGCAACAAGAGTCGGTGAGGACACCACCCTGTCCCAGATAATTCAGATGGTAAGCGACGCGGCGGCCACAAAGGCACCTATTGCAAAGGTTGCCGACAAAGTGTCGGGAATTTTTGTGCCGGTTGTGATTAGTATAGCGGCGGTAGCGGCGGCGGCATGGCTCTTTGCCGGACAGAGCATAGGCTTTGCTGTAGCAAGGGGCATTTCGGTTCTTGTAATAAGCTGTCCGTGCGCCTTAGGTCTTGCAACGCCTGTGGCCATAATGGTAGGCAACGGCAAAGGGGCTAAAAACGGTATTCTGTTCAAAACAGCCGCCTCTCTGGAGCAAGCGGGGAAAGCTGAAATTGTGGTACTTGACAAGACAGGTACAATAACTTTAGGCGAACCTGCCGTTACTGATATGGTAATGGCTGAAGGCGTATCAGAAACAGAGCTGCTTAAAATGGCCTTTGCTCTTGAGAATAAGAGTGAGCATCCGCTGGCAAGGGCAGTTATAAAAAAAGCGGAAGAGGAAAAAATCCTAGCAGAAGATGTATCTGATTTTAAAATACTGCCGGGAAACGGTCTTACAGCAAAAATAGACGGCCATGTTTTAAACGGCGGCAATTTGAAATACATTGAAACCTGTGTCAAAGTTTCGCAGGATATGATAAAAATTGCCGATGAGCTGGCAAATCAGGGCAAAACGCCCCTGTTTTTTGCAAGAGATGATAAACTTCTGGGTATAATCGCCGTAGCGGATATAATTAAAGAGGACAGCCCGGAAGCGGTAAAAGAAATGCAGAACATGGGCCTGAGGGTAGTAATGCTCACAGGGGACAATGAGCGTACGGCAAAGGCCATAGGTGCCCAGGCGGGAGTTGACGAGGTCGTTGCCGGCGTATTGCCGGATGGTAAGGAGAGTGTCATAAGAAGCCTACAAAAAGACGGTAAAGTAATAATGGTAGGCGACGGTATAAATGACGCGCCGGCTCTCACAAGGGCTGATATAGGTATCGCCATTGGAGCGGGTACGGACGTGGCTATCGACGCTGCGGACATTGTCCTTATGAAGAGCAAGCTGTCAGATGTGCCCGCGGCCATACGGCTTAGCAGGGATACTCTGAAGATAATTCACGAAAACCTTTTCTGGGCGTTTTTCTATAACACCATTGGAATACCACTTGCGGCAGGAGTATTCATACCAATTTGGGGCTGGCAGCTGAACCCGATGTTCGGTGCAGCGGCTATGAGCCTGTCAAGTTTCTGCGTGGTATCAAACGCCTTGAGGCTAAACCTTTTTAATCTGTTTGATAAATCAAAAGATCATAAGATTAGACATAAAAAGACCGTAAAGAGAAAGGAGACGAAGAATATGGAAAAAATTATGAAGATAGAAGGTATGATGTGCCAGCATTGCCAGGCCAGAGTAAAAAAGGCGCTGGAGGCTGTTGATGGTGTTGAGAGTGCTGATGTAAGCTTTGAGAGTGGTACCGCGAAAGTTGCGCTGAAAAACGCCGTATCTGATGATGTACTCAAAAAGGCCGTTGAGGATCAGGACTATAAAGTTATAGAAATAAAGTAATAAATCGGAAATGGCTATATAGCAGTTCTGTAAAATAAATAAATTTGAAGGGAGAGGGGAATTTGAGAGGAATTCCGTCACTTGTTACAGATATAAGAAAGAAAGTTTTCACTGAGGTGGCCAGAATGGCATATGCCGGCGGAGATTACAGCAATGTAGAAGATCTGCCATATGTTATAGTGCCTGGGGACACACCGCTGCACAGAGAGTCAGTATTTCTGGAGAGGGCTATCGCTGGCGAGAGAGTAAGACTTGCCATGGGCCTTGGAGTAAGGCCGGTTCAGACAAGAGTCCTCATGACAGACGGTATGGACGAGGCTGCCATAGCGGAACAGTATTATGAGCCGCCACTTGTTAACATAATACCGTACGCTTGTCATGCTTGCCCTACAAATCAGTACAGGGTAACAGAAAACTGCCAGAATTGTTTGGCGGCGTCTTGCCAGAAAGTTTGCCCAAAGGGAGCGATTTCCTTTGTAAACGGTAAGAGTTATATAGACCAGGATAAGTGTATAAAGTGCGGAAAATGTCAGGCGGCATGCCCGTATAATGCCATTATCCATATGGAAAGACCCTGCCAGGCGGCGTGTGGTATGGATGCCATTGTATCTGACGAGCACGGAAAGGCAGTAATTGACCAGGATAAATGTGTTGCCTGCGGTCAGTGCCTTGTAAGCTGCCCATTTGGAGCTATTGTAGATAAGGGCCAGATTTTCCAGGTAATACAGTCCATAATTAAGGGGAACCAGGTAATCGCCATAGTGGCTCCGTCCTTTATAGGCCAGTTTGGAAAGGATGCAACTCCGGAGAAGTTCAATGCAGCCATGAAGATGCTGGGATTTGAGAGGGTTGTAGAAGTAGCTATCGGCGCAGATCTCTGCACCATAGACGAGGCAAAGGACTTCCTTGAAAAAGTGCCTAATGAGCAGCCGTATATGGCTACATCTTGTTGCCCGGCATGGCATGAGATGGTTCATAAGCTGTTCCCTGAGCAGTCAAAGAACATATCCATGACTTTAACGCCTATGGTATTTACAGCAAGGCTTATCAAAAAGGATTTCCCTGACTCCAAGATTGTTTTTGTCGGTCCATGTGCCGCAAAGAAACTTGAGGCAATCAGAGAGGATATACGGTCCGATGTGGACTTTGTTCTGACTTTTGAGGAACTTCAGGGAATGTTTGAAGCGAAGGATGTGGATTTCGCCTCTATCGAAGGTGGAGAGAGCCTTAATGAGGGAACCGCAGCAGGCAGAGGCTTCGCTGTGTCTGGCGGCGTTGCCGGAGCTGTAACGGATGTTATAAAAGAGATGCACCCTGAGATGGAAGTGAAAACAGCAAGAGCTGAGGGACTTAGAGACTGCCGGAAGATGATGCTCCTTGCAAAGGCCGGAAAATATAACGGATATCTGCTTGAAGGTATGGGCTGCCCTGGAGGCTGTATCGCCGGAGCGGGTACTATACTCTCTCTTGACCAGGCCACAAGAGCTGTTGATAAATATGCCAAAGAGGCAGAACATAAGAGCCCTAACGAGAGCAAATATAAAGACAGAATAGAACACCTTGACTAAAAAAGAAAAGCACCTGCATTGCAGGTGCTTTTCTTATGCCGTTTTTGGATCAGCAGGGCATAAAGAGATTTTACCGTTTCAGGCAGGCTCTATACCCCAAAACGGGTGATCAGTCCGACAAGTATAGCCAGAGCGCCGGCGATACGGCAGCCAAGCTTCAATTTCCTGTGTTCATGGCAGTCCCAGCTTTTGGGCCAGACAGGGTGGATTATAAAAAACAAACCGTAAACTATCCATCCGATATTATGAAAAATACCGAGCTTTGTGAAATAGGACATTATCATGCATATCACAAAAAATCCAAGGCTAAGATACATCTGGGTCTTGAAAGTAAGTCTGGACATATAAATTCCCCCCTGATCAAAGACTACGAAATTATTATAGCTTAAGAGATGGTATAGCGCAAGACAGGAAGGGGCGTATAAAATTAAGGCAAGAAAAGAAACAGTCAAATTCAACCAGTTAAATTGTTAATAGTCAAAATACACTAAACGAACGGTCAAATTTCGTCAATAAAATTGATTGAATATGAATGAATGTGATTGAATATTACCGTTTGGCGTGCTATAATGGGGATGAAAATAAAAAGGGGTGGTAAAATGCTGACTCATGAACGGCAGAGGGAGATCTGTCGTATTGTTGACGAAAAGGGCGCTGTAACAGCCGCCGAGCTTAAAACTATCCTTGGGGCCTCTGAGTCTACGATAAGGCGTGATTTGAATGAGCTAGCTTCTAAGGGGCTTATAAATAAGGTTTTCGGTGGAGCTACATCTCACAAGGACAATGACTTTACTCTCAGAGACGATGAAATGTCATTAAGGCGCGGAATTTGCCGAGAAGAAAAGCTGAAGATAGCAAGATATGCAGCAGAGATAGTTGTACCTGGAGATTTTATTTTTATTGATGCCGGTACTACCACTGAACTTATGGTAGATTATATTTCCTGCCCAGATGTAAGGTTTGTAACCAATAGTCTTACTACCGCCCAGAAGCTGGGCGAACGTGGGTATGAGACATATCTGACCGGAGGGCAGCTTAAACCCGTAACAGGTGCACTTGTAGGAGCTGGTGCAGTGGAAGATTTAGAGAGGTACAACTTTACAAAAGGTTTTTTCGGGACAAACGGGATTTCTACCTCCGGCGGATTTTCAACTCCCGAGATTGCAGAAGGTGCAGTTAAGCGGAAGGCCATGGAGCGCTCAAGCAAGTGCTATATCCTGGCAGACCAGTCAAAATTCGGCAAAGCAGCCCCGTGCTGTTTCGGAGCTCTGCATGATGCAGAGATAATAACATCCAGATTGCCGGATGAAGTATACAGAAACAAGACAAACATAACGGAGGTGGATATGCTGTGATTTACACAGTAACATTCAATCCCGCACTTGATTATGTGGTAGATATGGATTCCTTTGTGGTAGGAGATATAAACCGAACGATTAAGGAGACAGTTTATCCGGGAGGTAAAGGAATAAATGTTTCGCTTGTCCTCAGAACCCTTGGCTTTGATAGCATAGCCCTTGGATTTGAAGGGGGACCTACCGGAGGAATGCTTGTCCAGATGCTAAACGATTTAAAATGCCAGACTGATTTCATCCATGTACAGGACGGTCAGACGAGGATAAATGTAAAGATAAGGGCAAATAAAGGTAGTTTTCCTGAGACGGCAATAAACGGACAAGGGCCGAGAATATCTGACCGAGAGCTGAAGGCTTTTTATAAAAGGCTTGATATGCTTCGGGATGGAGACATATTAGTTCTTGCTGGAAGTATACCGTCATCTCTTTCTCAGGAAATGTACAGAGATATTCTCAGTTATCTTTCAGACAGAAATGTAGAATTTGTCGTAGACGCTACAGGACAGCTTATGATGAATGTTCTTGAGTATAGACCATTTTTGGTAAAGCCAAACGATCAGGAGCTAGCGGAGACATTCGGGGTAAAAATAGAGACAAAGGACGATATATGGTACTATGCCGGCCAAATGCAGAAATTGGGTGCAAAAAATATCCTTATTTCCCTTGGAGGTAGTGGTGCCATGTTCCTGGGCGAGAACGGTATGCGCCTGGAGATGAAAGCTCCGGAAGGTAAGTTAGTAAATAGTGTAGGAGCAGGAGACTCAATGGTTGCTGGATTTCTAGCTGGATGGATAAAACATAAAGATTACCGGGAAGCAATGAGGCTTGGAATATGCTGTGGCAGTGCTTCGGCATTTAAGGACTGGCTGGCTGACCGCCGTGATATTGATAACCTTCTCGATAAAATAAAATAAAACATATTAGAATAAAGCGAAAAAGCAAAAATCAAGCAAGGAGAGAAATTATGCGTATTACAGATTTGCTAAACAAGAACGCAATTATTCTAGGCGCTTCACCGAAAGACAAAAATGAAGCGCTGGAAATGCTGATAAACGCCATGGATAAAACAGGCGTTATATCAGATCTTGAAAAGTACAAAGCTGCCGTATTTGCCAGGGAAGCAGAGGGAACGACAGGCGTTGGAGAGGGAATAGCTATCCCTCACGGAAAGACTGACGCCGTAAAGGCTCCGGCTCTTGCTGCTATGACCGTACCAGGAGGCGTTGATTTTAAGTCTCTTGACGGAGAACCGGCAGATGTATTTTTCCTTATAGCCGCACCAAACAATGAGGACAACGTACATCTTGAGGTACTCAGTAAACTGTCAATGCTTCTTATGCACGACGAGTTCAGAGTAGAGCTTTTATCTGCAAAGACAGCTGACGATTTTATGAATGTAGTAGACAAGTACGAAAACCTCAGAGATGCAGAGGATGCACAGAAAGCCGGCGGTACAGCGACCGAGGCAGAGTCCGCTACGCAGCAGGCGCAGGATGACGGTAGAATCAGAGTTTTGGCCGTTACCGCATGCCCGACGGGTATCGCGCATACATATATGGCGGCTGAGGCTATTGAAAATGCTGGTAAAGAGCTTGGCATTAAAGTCAAAGTTGAGACAAACGGTTCAGGCGGTATTAAGAACGCTATTACAGCAGATGAGATCGCAAATTGTGATGGCATAATCATTGCCGCTGACAAAAATGTAGAAACTGCAAGGTTTAATGGTAAACCTGTAATATTCTGCAAAGTTGCAGACGGTATCAATAAGGCTTCTGAGCTTGTTGAAAAAGCAGCTTCCGGCAAGGCGCCGATTTATCATACGGACGCGCAGGAAGCGGTAGAGGATGTAAGCTCAGCACAGGAGAGCTTAGGCAGAAGAGCATATAAGCACCTTATGAACGGCGTTTCCCATATGCTCCCCTTTGTAATCGGTGGCGGTATTTTGATAGCTCTGGCATTTCTTTTTGATGATCAGGCAATAAACCCAGCAAACTTCGGTAAAAACACTCCTTTTGCAGCATTTCTTAAAACAATTGGAGATACAGCGTTTAGCTTTATGCTCCCAATACTTGCAGGTTATATCGCCTATTCTATAGCTGACCGTCCGGGCTTGGCTGTAGGTTTTGTAGGTGGCTATCTTGCCAGCACAGGCACATCTTTCCAGACAATAATGCTTGGTACAACACCTATACCGGCAGGCTTCCTTGGCGCTATTCTGGCCGGTTTTGTAGGCGGCTGGTTTATGCTGGCGTTGAGAAAAGTGTGTGATAAGTTACCGAATTCCCTTGAAGGAATAAAACCGATACTTATATATCCGCTTTTTGGTATTCTATTTATCGGGGCATTTATGTGCCTTGTAAATCCGGTAATGAGTCTTATAAATACAGGTCTTACAAGTTTTCTTAACAGTCTTGGTTCTTCCAGCAGAGTTATACTCGGCACAGTTCTTGGAGCAATGATGAGTATAGATATGGGTGGCCCATTCAATAAGGCTGCCTATGTTACAGGTACAGGCGCTATCGCAACTGCAGCTGCTGCCGGTGCTGCTTCAAACGACATAGCTTATATGATGATGGCAGCTGTTATGGTTGGAGGAATGGTACCTCCTATCGCTATCGCTCTTGCTACAACATTCTTTAAGAAAAAATTTACTGAAAATGAGCGCAAGTCCGGTATTGTAAACTATATTATGGGTCTGTGCTTCATAACAGAAGGAGCCATTCCTTTTGCGGTATCTGATCCTATAAGGGTTATACCCTCATGCGCCATCGGCGCTGGTGTTGCGGGGGCACTTAGCATGTTGTTTGGGTGTACGTTACCTGCACCTCACGGTGGACTGTTTGTATTCCCTGTAGTGGGTAATGCTTTAGGATATATAGTCGCTCTTGCTGTGGGATCTATAGTAGGTATGCTCCTGCTTGGTATTCTGAAGAAAGATGCGGCAGATAAGTAATTAAATTAAAACAGAGGCCGGAACTTGTTCCGGCCTCTGTTTTAATTTTGAGTTTTATATAGTGGAGGAAACTTTTGCTCCATTTACTTGGAAACTATTAACAATGCCTCTGAAAAACTCATTATGGCTGTCGCTTGTAAATGCGATGTTTACACATACATCACCGACAATATAAACATATCCATATACATAAACTTTTACGATGCTGCCATTTTCTTCCACAGAATCAAGGGTTAGATAACATCTGTAAGCCAAGGTGTCTCCGAATTTAACCTTGACCGCATTACAGTCCAGAACAGCAGCGATATCATCGCTGTCAGCGAAACTGTCAATATACATCTGCTCCGCGTCCTCAGTTGTGGGATATACTGAATCGATGGCATATCCGTCCATGAGCGGGTCGATTATCGTGTAAGAAGCGATGGCGAAATTCGTCTCGGTATCAGTGAAAAGCAGCATTCCGTCTTCAGTGTACCTGTCAAAACGTGCGGGCACGTCCATTGTGTAATAAGAGGATGTGCCGGTCTCTACTCTGGTATAGTCGTACTGGACGAAAGTCAGACGGAGATTTTTTATTGCGAGTCTTGAGATTATGGCGCCGGCTTCAGCTCTGATTATTGGCTGATCTGGACCATAATCACAGTAGATATTGTTTCCGATAACAACACCTGCTTTATACAGCGACAATATGTTGTCAGCGTATGGACTGTCCGCGGAGACATCCGGTATGGAATCTATTTTGTTTATTTCGGTAAGTTCACTCTCCGGTAGGGCATTTGCGAATATATATGCCATTTCTGCCCTTGTTATGTATCTGTCATAATCAGTAAAATCATCCTCAGCTATGATCCCTTTATCGATAGCGTACTGGACATATTTTTCGTACCAGGCCTGATCTTCGTCCGCTTTGAGCTTGGCCTCTGCGGAGTTGTCGCCATCATTGTATATCATATATATGCGGTCGGCCATAACTATGGCTTCGGAACAGGCAAGGTATGTTTCAGGCTCAAATATGGTCCCTTCCTCATTTGTACCAATCATGAGACCATATTCATAGCAGGTCTTGACATTTTCAAAAAACCACTGATCTTCGGAGACGTCGGTAAAATTTCCTGTGTAAGTATTGATAACAACAAAGTTATCCATTGACAAGGCAAAAGCAGCTGGACTGCACAGACAAAAAAGGACAGCCGCGGCCATTACCACTGATAAAATTTTGTTTTTCAAAACTACACCTCCTTTGAAAAAGTATCCCTATTATACAGTAATATCCCACAAAGGTCAAATTTCGGGCAAAATGACCTGAAATCACCACATTTTAAAGAGCTTTACAGCGGTGCAGACGGCCTTGTACCTGAACCCTTCCAGCTCTTTGGAAGCCTCTTTCAGCTTGGCCCTTACAGGTATACTCTGGGGGCAGTGGGTCTCACATTTTCCGCAGCCTATACACAGAGATGCTGAGGATCTGTTTTTACGCATGGCGGTACACTGTAGATATTCCTTCCTGGCACCGGCCCTACCATCCGCATAGATTTTGTTATAGCAGGAAAAGGCGGTGGGGATGTCCACCCCCTGAGGGCAGGGCATACAGTATCCGCAGCCGGTACAGCCCACCTTGAGAGATTTCTGTATCTCCTCTTTTATTTTTTCCACGACCTCTTTTTCCTCTGCTGTCATGGAGCCGGGCAGGGACTTGTCCGCAGTGGCGGCATTTTCCTCTACCATGTCCAGAGAATTCATGCCGGACAGGACAACTGTAACTGCCTCCTGATCCCAAAGCCATTTTAAACCATAATATGCCGCGGAATTTGGCGTTTTTGCGATTATTTCCTTGGCTTTTTTAGGCAGCAGCTCAACAAGTCTGCCACCTCGCAGAGGTTCCATTATTACAACAGGTATATTTTTTGAGGCTGCGTACTCCAGACCGCGGCGTCCCGCCTGGGCATTCTCATCCATATAATTGTACTGGATCTGACAGAAATCCCAGTCATATGCGTCGATTATTTTGCAAAACATATCGGTGTTTCCGTGAAAGGAAAAGCCGATGTTTTTTATCTGACCGCTGGACTTTTTCTGCTCTATCCAGTCTTTTATCCCAATGGAGCAGAGTTTGTTCCATGTCTCTATATCGGACAGGATATGCATAAGATAGTAGTCTATATAGTCGCTCCTAAGACGGGAGAGCTGCTCTTTAAACATACGCTCCGCGCCGGAGACAGATTTAATAAGGTAGTGGGGGAGCTTTGTGGCGATATATATTTTATCCCGCAGAGAGTTCCGCTCGATTATTTCTCCTAGAGCGGCCTCGCTGCCGGGGTAGATATATGCCGTGTCAAAGTAGTTGACACCAAGCTCCACCGCTTTTAAAATTTCCCCCTCAGCTTTGTCGATATCTATGGAACCACCCTTTTTAGTAAAGCGCATGCATCCATAGCCAAGGGATGAAAGGCGGGTGCCATTTTTATCTGATCTGTACTGCATAATTACCTCCTGAAGAGAGATATTGGTATAAAGATATGAGCTTTATACCATAAAAGCGTTAAATAATTGTGAATATACAGATTATTGTTCAGGAAATTCCACGCCATGGATAAATCCGTCAAGAGTTATGGAGTGTATATCAGCGGCGATAATGCAGTTTTTGTATATTATGAGATCGGCAAAGACATCCCCGTTGTAATCGGGATAGTTCAAAACCTTATATGTATATCTTGTGGCTTCCAGTCCACCGTAATCTTCAAGGTCGAAGCCCTGATCCTTTTGTATTTTGTTGTACTCCTCATATACTGCTGGGAACTGTCGGGGTATAACAATGCTTTGGGTTTCCACAGGCTCTGTTTCCACTTCCCAGCCGAAGGATTCAAGATAGGCTACCCTTTGCTCGTTTGTTTTGGCAAGAAGATCAGCGGTGGCGTTGGCAGCCGCCCGGTCATGGCGACCTACGAGTACAATGACAGCGCAGAGAATAACCGCCAGAAGTATAAGAGAAAGGACGGCTTTTTTCTTGTTCAGTTTTGCTGTAAATATAAACACGACATTTTACCTCCCCATAAAACTCCGTATCTATAAAAACATATGCGGAAGCCAGGGAGAGTATGTTATAATTAAAAACTATGTGAGAGTATAATGAGATATAGCGACAGGAGGCGGCATGCTGTGGCACTTGTAAGAATAGATAAAATAGTTTCTTCAGCCGGAAACTTTTCCCGGAAGGAAGCAAGGATCCTTATAAAAAGCGGGCGTGTATCTGTTGACGGCATTACCGTTAAATCGGCAGACGAAAAATATGATCCGGATGAGAAAAGCATATTTGTAGACGGCATGAAGCTAAATTTTGAGATACTGCACTACTTCATGATGAACAAGCCCGCGGGATATATATCGTCTACCGACGACCCCAGGGACAAAACGGTTCTGGAACTTGTGCCGGAGGAATATTCAAGGCTGAAACTTTTTCCGGCAGGCAGACTTGATAAAGATGCGGAGGGACTTTTAATTCTTACAGATGACGGACAGTATTGTCATAATGTCATAAGTCCCAACAAAAATGTATATAAGAAGTATTATGTAAAAGTTGACGGTCAGCTAACCAAAGAGGATATTGAGAAGTTTAGCGAAGGTATGAAAATGGCAGATGGAACGGAGTTTTTGCCTGGAAAGTTGGAAATCCTGTCTGAAAATGAAGGCTATGTGTATATAAGAGAAGGAAAATTCCATCAGGTAAAGCGAATGCTTGCCCATATTGGCAAGCCTGTTCTATATTTAAAAAGAGTGTCAATAGGCAATCTTGAACTGGATCCAGCTATTGAAAAGGGCAAAATGAAAAAAATCAGTCCCGAAGAGGCTGCCCTCGTTTTTGGGCTAAAAGCACAATAACTTGTGAGGAGTAGATAGCTTTGCACAAGATACTGAGCCCTTTTGAAATGAAAAATGTTCCAATTAAATTAAATTTTTTAAAAATATGTCATTTACTATTGAAAAATGGTGAAAATACCGATATATTAGTAATTGGTCAAAATCACGAAAGGGTAAAATGAAAGCAGAAGCGCTACCATGGAGGAATTAGGATATGTCAAGCAGAGTATTTCAGAGTGTAATAGTTCAGATGAAAGAGGCTACAACCAGGGAGCTGGGTGTTATCGACTCAGAAGGCCTTGTAGTTGCAAGCAGCGACCTTTCACTTATGGGCTCATATATCCCGGGTATTTCCAAAGTAATTGAGCTGGCTGCAGAGAAGGTAGTCGTTGCGGAGGGACGGACTTTCCGCATACTTGAGAGTAACGATACCGGCTTTGACTATGCGGTTTTCATAAAGGGTACTGATGAAATTGCCAGGAGTCTTGCCATAGTTGCGGGTGTCGCGGTTTCGGAGGCAAAGACCTATTACAAGGAAAAGTTCAATAAAGCTGCCCTTGTGAAGAATATAATCACTGATAATATCCTCCTTGGAGATATATATGTTCGCGCTAAGGAACTTCATTTTCCCACAGATGTTCCCAGAGCGGTTCTCCTTGTACGTCAGGTTGACAGAGCAGATATAGCCGTTCTGGATGCTTTAAACAGGCTGTTTCCAGATAAGCAGAAAGAGTTTGTGCTGTCTATCAGCGAGACAGATATCGCAGTAATAAAAGAGATCCCGTCTACAGGGGATACAAAAGATGTGTATAAGATAGCCGAGTCTATTGAACAGACCCTGTCCAAGGAGCTTGGTATAAAAACGGTCGTTGGCCTTGGCTCTATAGCTAAGCATTTGAGAGAACTGGCCAACAGATATAAAGAGGCCCAGGTTGCCATCGACGTAGGAAAGGTCTTTGACGATGAGAAGACCATAATAAATTACGAGAATCTGGGTATAGGTAGACTGATATATCAGCTTCCGACCACCATGTGCGAGATGTTCTTGTCAGAGGTATTCAAAAAAAGCCCTATCGACTCACTTGACGAAGAGACTCTTGCCATCATCACAAAGTTTTTTGAAAATAACCTGAATATCTCGGAAACATCGAGAAAACTTTTTGTGCATAGAAATACACTTGTGTATAGGTTAGGTAAGATAAAGAAGCTTACAGGTTTGGATTTGCGGGAATTCGACCAGGCAATCGTGTTTAAAGTAGCTCTTATGGTAAAGAAATATCTTGACACACAAAAGGGATGACAAAACGGTTAAAATGTGATATCATAAAAGTTACAGATGGTTACACATAAAATGTGGAATTTTGTAGAAAAGGATAATGATATGGTTCAGCTTACAGATGTCTCAAAGGTATATGAAAATGGTACCAGAGCTCTCACCGACATTGACCTGAAGATAGAGGACGGTGAGTTCGTCTTCCTTGTAGGCCCTTCCGGGTCAGGAAAGACCACCATCATCAAGCTTCTCACAGGTGAGATAGCGGCGACAGAGGGCGAAATTGAAGTTAATGGATATGATCTTAATACGATTAAACCCAAGAAGATGCCTTATTTAAGGCGGACTTTAGGGGTCATTTTCCAGGACTTCAGACTTATTGAAGATAAAACAGTTTATGAAAACGTAGCTTTCGCCATGAGGGCTACTGGGGCCACAAATGCGGCGATAAAAGAGAGAGTTCCATATGTATTGGAACTTGTTGGACTTGAGAGTAGGGCAAAGAACCTGCCAAACGAGATCTCCGGCGGTGAGCAGCAGAGAGTTGCCATTGCCAGAGCGCTTGTGAATAATCCTCAGATGATAATTGCCGATGAGCCCACGGGAAATTTGGACCCAGCCCGTAGTCTTGAAATAATGATGCTCCTTGAAAAAATAAATGAACTGGGAACGACAGTGCTCATAGTAACCCATGAAAAAGAGCTTGTTAACCAGTTCTCAAAACGAGTAGTTGCCATAGACGGCGGCCACATTATCAGCGACGGAATGGATGGGTACTATAACTATGAATAAACTGGGATATTTTATAAAAGAAGGATTTTTAAGCATCTTCACCCATGGGTTCATGTCTTTTGCCACGGTAGGTATAATTGTGGCCTGCCTTATTATAATGGGCAGCTTCAGCCTTATCGCGGTAAATGTAGGGGACAATATGGAGAGGCTGGAAAGTGAAAACAATATAATCGCTTTTGTCAGCGAAAATTACACGGAACGACAGGCTGAAGGCCTTGAAGATAAGCTTCTGGCTGTGGACAATGTTAAGAGTGTTGAGTTTGTATCAAACGCTGAGGCGATGGAGGATTTCATCGACCAGTATGATGATCCAAGCCAGTTTGAGGGTTTCGAACCTGACGACTTCAGACATAGATTTTTGATTTACTTAGATGACACCTCCCTCATGGAGGAAACTCAGGCGGAAATCGCCAAAGTTACAGGTATTGTAAAAGTTAATGCTCACCTCGATTTGGCGGAGAGCTTTATTACAACAAGAAATGTGTTCGGCATTG
The DNA here is from genome assembly GCA_944387845.1 of uncultured Oscillospiraceae bacterium. GTDB lineage: Bacteria > Bacillota > Clostridia > Oscillospirales > Oscillospiraceae > CALXGH01. Next base: position 4,745 of record CALXGH010000019.1, on the reverse strand, counting down.
CTGCTGCAGTAGTGGCAGCCATACTTCTTGTAGTATCCCTGTTCATAATGTCAAACACGGTAAAACTTACCACATTTGAACGTAGGGAAGAGATCGCCATAATGAAAATGGTGGGAGCTACATCGGGCTTTATAAGAGGACCTTTTGTATTTGAAGGTATGATTTTGGGTATTATTGGTTCCCTTTTGGCATTTTTGCTCCAGTGGGGACTTTACAGTGTACTCATGGACAAGCTTTTGGGAAGCGCTGGAATAACATTTATATCGATAGTTCCTTTCTCAGCTGTATCGCTCTTCATTTTGGGAGCTTTCTGCCTGATCGGTATCGGTATTGGTATTTTCGGCAGCTCAATGGCCATGAGGAATTATTTAAAGGTATAGTCAAACTTACGGAGGTACAAGATGAAAAACAACAGAACAATTGCAAGAGTGATCGCTGTCATTCTGGCACTTTTAATGGCGTGTTCAGTACTTGTGGGCGTTATAGGTTCCGTAGGTGCATCGGCAGCGTCCATATCTGATCTTAAAGATCAGCAGGAACAGTTAGCTCAGGAGAAAGCTGATCTGGAACAGAAGATAGAGGACGCTGAAGGCGAACAGTTTTCTATTATTGCCAAGAAGCAGCTCATTGACGAATCTATGAATCTCACTATGAATGAGATAGACAATGCAACGGCGCTGATCGAGGAATATACAGAGTTTATCGCCGAGGCGGAGGTTGAGATCGCTGAGCTTGAGGTAAAAGAACAGGAGCAGTGGGAAGCATATAAGACAAGAGTAAGGGTAATGGAGGAAAACGGTACCATATCCTACCTTGAAGTATTGCTGACGGCTACAAGCTTTTCTGACCTTCTGTCAAGAATAGATACTATTGGCGAAGTTATGGCCAAGGACAGAAGCATATATAATGAGCTTGTTGAAACAAGAAACAAGCTTACAGAGCTGAAGGCTGAAAAAGAAGAAGCACTTGCCGAGCAGGAAGAACTGAAGGTTGAGCTGGAAGAAAAGAAAGCAGACCTTGAAGACCAGCTTGCTGAGGCTGAAGCTCTTATTGCAGAATATCAGTCCAATATAGAGGCGTATAAGGATGACGTTGCGGCTATCGAGGCCGAGGACGCAAGACTTGATGAAGAGATTGAGAACATGGAAAATGCGTCATCAGGTTCAGGCTCCGGTTCTGGCTCCGGCGTAACAGCTGAAGGCAGCTTTGTATGGCCAAGCGCGGCTAGCACATATGTAACCAGCCGTTTTGGATACCGTAATTCTCCAACAGCTGGTGCATCAACAAACCATAAGGGTATAGACATAGGCGCTTCTTACGGCACAAGTGTTCTGGCTGCAAAGAGCGGTACTGTTACAACATCTACATATAGCTCATCTTACGGTTATTACATTGTAATAAACCATGGCGATGGAACAACTACCACATACGCTCATATGAGCCAGCTCATAGCAAAGAAGGGTCAGACCGTATCACAGGGTGAGGTTATAGGTAAAGTCGGCTCCACTGGCATTTCTACTGGCCCGCACCTGCACTTTGAGGTAACAGTAGGCGGTTCCAGGGTAGATCCATTGCAGTTCTTTAGCAGCTATACCCTGTCTCCAAGCGCATGATATAATGCAGAGATAATTTTAACTTTCCTTTCATATAATACAGACAGCAAAAATGCTTTTGCTGTCTGTATTTTTTGGAGGTTTGAATGTTAGCGCTTCTTGAAACTAATTTTCAGCAATATTCGTTCTATCAGCGAATAAAGTTTCGTTTTGGTGTTCAGAAAAATATCGAGGTATTTGAGGATAATATTTTAGGCATGAAGATCCTGCGGGTACAGATTAGTTTGCCTTTTGGTACAGGTCCGGACATGACTTTGAAAAATTATCAAAAAGTCATGGAGATGCTGCGCCGAGCTGGTATTGGACGGGTTTGCTTTAAAAATGATTTTCCAATGCGTGAAGAGATAACAGACAAGAATTTCAAAGAACCATCGGATGGGCTTTTGTGGCGAATGAAAGGGCCAGAGATAGCTAAGAACGCATCTCCATCAGGCAGAAGCGTTTTTATAGCCACTGGCGACATGAAAAGAGATGTGTACGCTGCAAAATATCTTTCAGGGGGATTCAGATATATAATGCTGTCCTCCAAGGGATATCAGGGAGATTTCTGTAGGTATATGTGTGAGACAACAGGTATCTCAATAATAGAAAAACCAGGAGAAAACGAAAGATCAAAAGCGGACGCGGCGCTTGTGTTCGAGCCGGAAGAAAAGCTTGTCTTTAAAAGAAGCTGTATTGTGGTCTCTGATGGGAGAATGCCTGAGAATGTGGAGGGCGCCAGGAAGTATGTAAGGGACGCTAGCTTTATTTACAGGGGCAGTCAGAAATTCCTACTGCCGGAAGGTTTTTCGTCAAAAGACATTTTGTCCGACGCTGTAACATTGGGAATATGCAAAGACAGCGATATTGGGGCAGAAAACGTAGATGTATGCACCGTTGACGGGCCAATGATGGATAAGGATACTTGACAAAAAGGATTACAATAATTATATTGTATGATATTACTTTTAAAACGGAAAAATGATACCCATATTATGGATAAATATATGATGTGAAAGGAAAACATGTCAAAATGGCAAAAGAAAACAGGTACAAGATGAGCGCGGAGCGCCTTGAGGAACTGAAGCAGGAACTTGTTTATCTCCAGACAGTAAGAGAAAAAGAGGTTGCAGATCAGATAAGAGAAGCGCGTTCTTTCGGCGACCTTTCAGAAAACAGCGAGTATGATGAGGCAAAGACGGAACAGGGCAAGCTCTATTCCAAGATAGCAGAGTTAACAGACCTTATAGAAAATGCAGAGATCGTTGAGAAAACAGACAAGACTGGCGAAGTAGGTATCGGAAGCATTGTTACAGTAAAAGATGTGGAATTCGGCGATATAGATACTTATCAGATAGTCGGCAGCCAGGAAGCCAATCCTATGGAAGGCAAAATAAGCGACGACTCACCTTTCGGAAAGGGACTCTTCGGTAAAAAAGAAGGGGAAATCGTTGAGGTTGAAGCTCCTGCGGGAGTTCTGAAGTTTGAGATAATCAAGATAGAAAATTAAAGGAAGAATACCAAAGATAATAAAGAAGGGAAAACCGATATGGCAGAAGAGATTATAAACAGCCAGGAAAACAATCAGGAGGATCTGTCTGAGATACTCCAAATAAGACGCGATAAGCTTGCCGAACTTTGTCAGGCAGGTAAGGACCCATATCAGGTAACAAAATATGAGCAGACAGACTGGTCAGCCGATATAAAGGAAAATTTTGAGGCTCTTGAGAACCAGGATGTCTCCATTGCCGGTAGGATTATGTCCAAAAGAGGCATGGGTAAGGCTATTTTTGCCGATATCGCAGATAGAAAGGGCAGAATACAGATCTATGTCCGCTTTAACGATGTAGGCGAAGAAGCTTTTAAAGCCTTCAGAAAGTTCGATATAGGCGATATTATCGGCGTTACCGGTTTCGTTTTCAAAACGAAAATGGGTGAGATCAGCGTCCACTGCAAGGAGATAAAGCTGCTTTCAAAATCTCTCCGCCCCCTTCCTGAAAAATATCACGGCCTGACAAACACAGAGCTTAAGTACAGGCAGAGATATGTGGATCTCATAATGAACGAGGATACCCGTAGAACATTTGAGATACGCAGCAAATTTATAAGCCATGTACGTCGTTATCTGGATAGCAGAGGCTTTATGGAAGTGGAGACGCCGGTACTCAATACAATCATGGGCGGCGCCACTGCCAGACCATTTATTACCCATCACAATACACTGGATCTGGATATGTACATGAGAATCGCCACAGAGCTCCATCTTAAGAGACTTATTGTAGGCGGTCTTGAGAGAGTTTACGAAATAGGCCGTATTTTCCGCAATGAGGGTATGGACACAAAGCATAATCCGGAGTTTACCACGATCGAGCTTTACCAGGCCTATGCTGACTATCACGATATGATGGACCTGTGCGAGGAGGTACTCTCCTCAGCAGCAAAGGAAATACTGGGTACTTACCAGGTACGGTGGCAGAGCGAGGATATCGACCTTACGCCGGGCTGGCCAAGAATGACTATGGCTGAGGCTGTAAAGAAGTACACAGGTGTGGACTTTATGAGCTTTGATACTACGGAAGAAGCCATAAAGGCTGCTAAAAGCATAGGTGTTGAAATGCCTGAGGGGAAGGAGCCCAGCTGGGGTGGACTTCTCTACGAGTGCTTTGACCAGAAGGTTGAAGAGCAGCTCATACAGCCTGTCTTCATTATGGATCACCCAATAGAGGTGTCCCCGCTGGCCAAGAAAAAGCCTTCAGACCCGCGTCTTACCGAGCGTTTTGAAGTGTTTATCTGCCGTAGTGAGATGGGCAATGCTTTCTCCGAACTGAACGATCCTATCGACCAGAAGGAGAGGTTCCAGAGACAGGTAGAGCTCCGCAACGCTGGAGACGAAGAAGCGGGTATGATGGATGATGACTATATCAACGCCCTTGAGTATGGCATGGCGCCAACAGGTGGAATTGGTATTGGTATAGACCGCTGCGTAATGATGCTCACAGGCAGCTCATCAATAAGGGATGTAATTCTGTTCCCGACAATGAAGCCCTTGAAAGATGTAAATGCGGGAAATGATGTAGTAAATAATACTCCTGAAACCGTCTCAAATGATGTAAAGGCAGAGCCTGAAAAGATCGACTTTTCCAAAGTGGAAAT
>CALXGH010000018.1 GCA_944387845.1 uncultured Oscillospiraceae bacterium | reverse complement strand
AGGCCAAACAATCTGAAAAGGAAAAACCCCGAAAACCGCATGGTTTCGGGGTTTTTGAGCTGTTTTGAACTGAAATCAGCGCTTGCTGAACTGCGGAGCGCGACGGGCAGCCTTGAGGCCGTATTTCTTTCTTTCCTTCATACGTGGGTCTCTTGTCAGGAAGCCTGCTGCCTTCAGAAGTGGACGATAAGCTTCGTCTACCTGAAGAAGAGCTCTTGCGATACCATGGCGGATCGCACCAGCCTGACCAGTTACGCCGCCGCCTGTTACGGTGGCAACAACGTCAACCTTGCCGAGAACGCCTGTTGTGTTCAGTGGCTGACGAACGATGAGCTTAAGTGTCTCAAGTCCGAAATAATCATCTATATCACGGCCGTTGATTGTGATAGCGCCTGTGCCGTTTGGGAAAAGATGAACCCTTGCAACAGAAGATTTTCTTCTGCCTGTTCCATACATATAAGGCTTTTTGCTCTGATACATTATCTTCTTCCTCCCTTATTCCTGAGTCCAAGCTTCAGGCTTCTGAGCCTGATGCTTATGCTCTGCGCCTTTGTAAACGCGAAGACGTGTGAGCATTTCACGACCGAGTGTGTTCTTCGGGAGCATTCCCTTAACTGCAAGTTCCATAGCAAATTCCGGTCTCTCAGTCATAATCTTCTTATACTGTACTTCCTTAAGACCGCCGATCCAGCCGCTGTGATGACGATAGTACTTGTTCTCAAGCTTCTTACCTGTTAAAACAGCTTTGTCAGCGTTTACAATGATTACGAAATCGCCGCAATCAACGTTTGGTGTAAATGTAGGTTTGTGTTTACCGCGGAGCAGCGTAGCGGCAACTGTCGCTGTACGGCCAAGTGGCTTATCTGCTGCATCAAGGACATACCATTTGCGGGAAACAGTCTCCTTTTTTGCAAGTGTTGTAGACATTTTGCTTCCTCCAGCTTTATTATAAATTTATATTTTTAAACAAAAAATCGGGCACAATTTATACAAACGTGCTATATTTTTATATCACAACGCCGAAATATTGTCAATACAAATTTTCCATTATTTTAATTTGTGAATTTCAAACTCCCTCATGCTCGTTTTTTCTACGTTTTACTCCGTTTTTCTAAAACCCTATTTTATTTTTTATTCTGAAAATTTTTCCTGTATTTTACTTTAAATACTGGTCAAAACATATAAACAGTGGTAAAATTACAGACACATTTTACAGAAAAGAGGATATTATGGAAAATATAGTTGGATTAAAGTTCAAAGCCGAGGAGACAGTTACCGAGGAAAAAACAGCTCTTGCGGTAGGGTCCGGCGGTCTTCCCGTATACGCCACTCCCTGCCTTGCCTCTCTTATGGAACACTCCGCCTATGAGCTTTTGCAGCAGCACCTCCCCCAGGGCAGCAGCTCTGTTGGAACCAGTATAGATCTGTGCCACTCATCAGCAAGTCCTGTTGGCATGCGTGTCTGGGCGGTATGTGAGATCGTCGCCGCTGAAGGACGCAGCGTTACCTTTAATATCAAGGCATACGATGATAAGGGCGAGATTGGCTCATGCGTTCACACCAGGGTTATCATTGACGCTGGCCGTTTCCTTGACAAAGCTCAGAAAAAATTAAAATAAAAAGGCGCCGCTTTAGCGCACCTTTTTACGGATTTTTCCCTTCTCTTCTAACATGGCGGACGCATTCTCTATATACGAGAACCCGGCAAGGACCTACAATTAGGTCTACATGAAGGGGAAAATCAAAATGACACAAAAAACAAAAAGACACGCTAAACTGGCGTGTCTTTCTTTTTTTGGAGCGGGCGACGAGGCTCGAACTCGCTACCTCCACCTTGGCAAGGTGGCGCTCTACCAGATGAGCTACGCCCGCAAATCAGCGTAATGTATTATATCAACAAATCCCCTATCTGTCAACTTGAAATTTTATTTATCAAATTTTAGAAACCCGGCTTTCAATTTGTCTTTATTACCGTTTATTTCCTGTTTTTTTGTTATAATTTATATACATATCACATATACATACATAGAAATTTAGTAAAAAAGTTAAATTTTAAAAAAATGAATAAAAATGTTTGACATCAGTATTAAACCATGATATCATTTCACCAATTAAATTAAGAGAAGTAGAGGCGCGGTGTGAATGAGTAACACACGGCGGGAGGGCTTCACAAGCCTGTACCGTGTGGGAAAGGAATCACCGCCGAAGAGCGCTGAGGTGTAAGGCGGCTCTGGGCAAAGGGAGAATATCTCTTTGACTGTCGCAATTGCGGAGAGCTGCTGATCGTTTATGGAAACACCACCCCCTTTCAGGTGTATCTTTATACAATAATATTTAAGCAGCTAACCGTAGTTAGCTGCTTTTTCTTATATCATTTGAAAGGAGATACTACTATGAAGAACCACCCTATTTTCCGTGGTGTTGCCACAGCCCTTATCACTCCCCTTGACGAAAACGGTATAAATTATGAGCAGTTCGGCAAATTCGTAGACTGGCAGATTGAACAGGGCGTAAACGCCCTTGTAGTTTGCGGTACCACAGGCGAGAGCTCTACTTTGACAGATGAAGAACACAAGGCCGCCATCTCCTTTGTTGTGGAGCGGGCAGCCCACAGGGTTCCTGTCATCGCCGGCACAGGCTCAAACGACACGGCCTATGCCATCGAGCTTACAAAATACGCATGCGATGCCGGCGCCGACGCCTGCCTTGTCGTTACCCCTTACTACAACAAGGCAACCCAGAACGGCCTTGTTGCCATGTACAACGCCATCGCCGATGCCTCCACAAAACCCATAATCATATACAATGTCCCATCAAGGACTGGAGCGGCTATTTTGCCCTCCACTTACGTAAAGCTTGCCCAGCATCCAAACATTGTCGCAATAAAAGAGGCAAACGGCAATATTTCCGCCATTGTTGAGACAATGGCCCTTGCCGGGGATAAGCTGGATATATACTCTGGAAACGACGACGAGGTCATCCCCACTCTGGCTATCGGTGGTCAGGGCGTAATATCAGTCCTCTCAAATGTCCTGCCAAAGCAGACAGTGGAAATGTGCCAGAGATTTTTCGACGGAGATGTGGCTGGCGCCGCTAAAATGCAGTGCGACATGTTAGATCTCATCCGGGCACTTTTCAGCGAGGTAAACCCCATACCAGTAAAAGCTGCCACTGCCGCTATGGGCTTCTGCCAGAATTATCTGCGTCTGCCCCTCACCCCAATGGAAGAGGACCACTACAACACTCTTCTTGCCGCAATGCGTCGCCACGGCTTAAACGTCTAATACACTTAAAGCTCGGCGCACTCCGCCGAAGACAAGGAGCAAAACATGAAAATAATCGTTCACGGGGCCTCCGGACGCATGGGCCGGAACGTCATAGCCCTTATAGAAAACAGCCCGGTCCACACTCTGGCCGCCGCCATAAGCCCGTCGATGAAAACCTGCCCTGAAAAAAAGCAGTATTCCCGCCTTGAGGATTTTCACGGCATGGCGGACATGATAATCGACTTTTCAAACCACAGCGCCATACCATATCTTCTGGCTTTCGCAAAAATCCGCTGTATACCTGTTGTTATAGGCACTACCGGCTGCACAGAAGACGAGACGGCCCTTATATCCCAGGCAGCCGCACACATTCCCATTTTCTTCTCCGGCAATATGTCCGTTGGGATTGCCCTTCTGACTGATCTTGCAAAGCAGACAGCAAAGGCTTTTCCCGGCGCAAATATTGAAATTGTGGAGAGCCACCACAACAAAAAACTTGATGTGCCAAGCGGCACCGCTCTCATGCTGGCAGACGCAATAAAAGAAGTCCGGCCTGAGGCCACATACAACGTCGGCCGCCACGAAAACGGAAAGCGGACCGACGAAGAGATAGGTATCCATTCCATCCGCCTTGGTAATACCATAGGAATACACGAGATACTCATAAGTTCCGGTACCCAGACCATAACATTAAAGCACGAGGCCCATGACAGAATGCTCTTTGCCGAGGGTGCTCTTGCGGCGGCTGAATTTCTCGCCGGTCAGGGTTACGGTCTTTACGATATGCAGTCAATGTTACAGTGAAAGGAATTTTATTATGAACGCTCAGGAAATTATAAATTACATCGCAACAGCTGAAAAAAAGACACCTGTACGGTTATTTGTAAAAGAAAAAGCACCTATTGACTATGGCAGCGCCAGAGTATTCGGCGCAGGGGACAAAATCGTCTTTGGGGACTGGCGTGAGCTCGGCCCCATAATTGAAGCAAACAGGGATAACATAGAGGACATCGTCATTGAAAATGACTGCCGCAACAGCGCCATTCCACTTCTTGACATGAAGGACATAAAGGCCCGTATAGAGCCCGGCGCCGTAATAAGAGAACAGGTTACGATCGGTGAAAATGCCATAATAATGATGGGTGCCATTATAAACATCGGCGCTGTCATAGGTGAAGGCACCATGATAGACATGGGCGTTGTAATGGGCGGCAGAGCCACTGTAGGCGCCCACTGCCACATCGGTGCGGGAACAGTTCTCGCCGGTGTTATTGAGCCTGCCAGCGCCACACCCGTTATAGTCGAGGACAACGCTTTTATCGGGGCAAACGCCGTTGTAATAGAAGGCGTTCACATTGGCAAAAACGCCGTTGTGGCAGCGGGATCAGTTGTAATTAACGATGTGCCTGATGGAGCCGTTGTAGCCGGGGTGCCCGCAAAAATAATCAAGTACAAAGACCAGGGCACAAGCGGTAAAACAGAACTTTTAGACGCACTTCGCCAGCTTTAAGAACAAACAAATTCCGCCGGGACAGCGGAAAATACCCCTTCCCGGCATAATTACTACTCAGGAGGGGCCATGGAAAATCGTTTAAATCACAACCTTATAAATTCGCCAAGAAGCGCCATACGCGAGTTTTCAAAGCTGGCAAAGGCTACACCAGGCTGCATAAACCTCACTCTGGGGGAACCGGACTTCTCAACTCCAGAACTTATAAGCCTCTCAGCCAAGGTTTCCCTTGACGCTGGAGAAACCCATTACATACCAAATAACGGAAGTTTTGACCTGTGCCGTGATATTGCTGCCTTTGAAAGGGAGAAAAACGGCCTTGATTACACCGCCGATGAGGTAATCGTAACCGTTGGGGCGACAGAGGGTCTATTTACCGCCCTTTGCGGAATTATAGAGCCGGGCGATGAGATAATCGTCCCTACCCCGGCCTTTGTTCTCTACCAGTGTATCATAGGCGCCTGCGGTGGAAAGTTCGTTCCAATGAATACTGCTCCTTCTGGATTTCAGATAACAAGAAAACTTTTGGACTCCACGGTTTCTGAAAAAACAAAGGCCATAATTTTAAACTCCCCAAATAATCCTACAGGGTGTATATTAAATCAAGACAGCCTTGCCGCAGTAGCGGAGTTCGCGAGGGAACATGATATCTTTGTTATATGCGACGAAGTCTACCGCCAACTTGTGTATACCAAAAACTGCCCCCAGTTTTCTACCATGTATCCAGATCTTAAGGACAGAGTCATAGTTATACAGAGTTTTTCAAAACCATACGCCATGACAGGTTGGCGGGTTGGTTATCTTATGGCAGATCTGCCGGTAAAATCCCAGCTTGAAAAGCTCCACCAGTATATGGTTGTCTCATCCGTATCATTCATCCAGAAGGCCTGTCGGACCGCCCTGAAACACGACCCGTCTCAAATGTTGGATATATACCGCAAAAGGCGGGATTATGTTATTTCCCGTCTTGAAAAAATGGGACTTGATACCGTAAAGCCGGAGGGGGCTTTTTATGTTTTCCCCTCTATTGAAAAATTCGGTCTTGATTCGGCCCAGTTCTGCCGGAGGATGATAAAAGAAGCCGGTGTTGCCGTTACACCTGGCTTCTGTTTTGGCGGTGAGGGGCATATAAGAATAAGTTACTGCTGTTCGGAGACGGCTCTCAAGGAGGGCCTTGACCGAATAGAAAATTTCCTTAAAATGCTCAGGGAGGAAAAGTAATGGATTTTTTGAAAGAAGCTCAGGATATCACTAATTGGACAGTAAATATCCGCCGGGATCTGCATATGCACCCTGAACATGGAAACAAGGAGTTTTTCACATCGGAATATATATGTAATGTCCTCCGCTCTCTTGGACTTGAGCCTGTGAGATATCTTGAAACGGCGGTAATTGCCGACCTCCATGGTGCCCTACCCGGTCCTATGGTTGCATTCCGTGCAGACATGGACGCTCTTCCAATACAGGAGGAAACCGGCCTTCCCTACGCCTCAAAAATTCCCGGCATGATGCATGCCTGCGGCCATGATATGCATGTGGCTTCAGCACTTGCCGCCGCAAAAATCCTTGTCTCCCACAAAGATGAGCTTCCAGGTACGGTGCGTTTTCTTTTCCAGCCTGACGAGGAGATGGACGGCGGCGCAAAGCGTATGGTGGAGGCCGGCTGCCTTGACGGAGTAAATCAGGTTTTCGGTGCCCATGTCAGATCGGACATACCCGCCGGCTATGCTGGTGTTCGCTATGGTGTAAGCTATGCCGCTTCAAATCCTTTTAAAATAACAATTCACGGCAAAAGCGCCCATGGAGCTGAGCCTCAGGACGGCGCCGACGCCATTATGGCAGGGGCGCAGATCGTTACAGCACTCCAGACCATAGTCTCCCGGCGTATGACGCCAATTGACCCAGCGGTCATCACCGTCGGCTCTTTCCACGCTGGAAGTCAGTGCAATATCATCGCCGACAAGGCGGTCCTTGAGGGGACGATGCGCACCTTTGGTGAGGAAAACAGGCATAAACTTGTATCTTTAATGGAGAACATGGTACAGAATATCGCCGCAGCTATGGGCGTTGCAGCTGAAACCGACATCACCTGGGGCTACCCCGGCGTCGTAAATGACCATAGCTCCACCGAGCTTGTCCAGAGATCCGCCGAGGAGCTTTTAGGTGCTGACCATGTAAAAGTTTATGCGGAGCCTCTTGTTACAACTGAGGATTTCGGATACTTCCTGCAAAACGCTCCCGGTTCCTTCTACCACATCGGCGTTGGAAAATCAGCGCCCATGCACTCAGGAGGTTTCATGCCGGACGAAGCCGCCCTTACCTTTGCCTCTGCACTCCATGCTAAAGTGCTTTGGAGTGCTTTAGGCTTAAAATAAAATCCGTGAAAAATCATAACAAAAAGGCAGCCAAAAGGCTGCCTTTTTTATTTTCATAATGGCTAAAACAGATACGACAAGTCCCCTGGAGTTCCACAGGCAGGGTACATTTGGGTGTCCCAAGAATACTCGGCGGAAAACTCCTGGCTGCTTTTTAGAAAATACCCGTCAAAACCCTTTGTCATGCAGTAGGACGGGTCAATATGGAAATAAACACCGTCTACATTTACTATATTCCAGTAATGTCTGCTTCCCATATACTCACCGTTTACAGCATAGCACTCAATACCCAGCTTGTCGCACAGTGCCTTAAAGGCAAGAGTTATACCTTTACTGGTGGATTTCTTATTTACCAGTGCGCCATAAGAATTGAACTCGTTGTTCCAGTCCGTAACGTCATAGCTTCCGTTTCTGGTGCTTATATACTCCATTTCCTCTCCGAGGCCCAGGACAAGATTGTAAACCGTTTCGATCTCGTTATCAGCCTGGGCTGAGGAGGTGATATCCTCAATTCTTCTGCTGACATCATAGCGCATCCCGCTTATGTCTTTTGAGCTTTTTAAATATGTAAAGCTTAATTCTATCATTTCTCCTACTATTTCTGGGTCTCCAAGATACTCGCTGGTAGAGATATTATTTACAGTGTATGTGGGTAGATAGAAAATATTAAGCGGATCGCGGCACATAGAGAGCTCCATGTACCCGTATATATCATCTGATACCTCAGGCTCAACATATACCATCAGAGATTCTTTCTGACTCTTCAGCGCGTCATGCACAACACTATAAAACATGTCCTCGCTGCAAACAGCTTCTATACCCGTTACATCAGAAGTGCCCGCTTTATACGTTACAGACACTTTGACCTCATAATACGAGACGATTTTATTTACAGTACCTGACATATAGTACACCCTGTAAAGGCCCAGTGCAGTGCTATTTGATATCTCATTGCAGGCCCTTTCAAAATCCTCCTCGGCATTTCCATCATAGCCCACAAACCTTATTGTCTCGGCGGACTTCCCACTGGATATCAGATCATATAGTGCCGTTTTCAGCTCAGTATAGTTCTGAACCTTTGTAACTGATATCTGGGAGGTTATGCCGCTGTTTCCATAGTGAGGCGTAACCTCTCTCACCTCATCAGGTGCATAAAACATGCAGGCGGAAGTGAAAAAAACAAGGCAGAGCATGTAGGCCCAAATTATAAATTTTTTCATTTTCCGCCTCCTTTAATAAAATCACAAAATGCTCATCTGCTGCTCTCCCCTATCCTCAGGCTTTAAAAGAGCACCTGCGGCGGGGATATTTTTCACTCTGTATCGAGATACGTTTTTTATCTCCGTATCTTCAAGTTTTCTGGCTTCTTTAAGTGTATACTGCTTTTTCAGAGTCAGGACATTTACTCCCTGAGAGCCCCTGCTGGTTTTAAGGGGTATAAGCTCGCTGCCAAGTACTATCGCTCTGTCTTCTGTGGAATATACTGCCACCTGCACATCTCCCTCAAGCTGCAAAACGCTCATAAGGGGACTCTTGTCGCTGTAAGCTCCTGTGAGTTTTTTCCTGTTCGTCTTTGTTGCGTAAGATGAGAGCGGGACCTTTGCGGCCTTACCATTTTTGAAGAAAAACAGTACGTTTCCCGTATATCCCTGTGGGTCAAAAGCCCATATTGGCGCCTCCCCTTCATCCATACCGAGAGCCGATGGCAGATACTGGCCCAGGGCCGAAGCCTTGGTATCGGCGATATCCGACAGCTTTATTTTATATACCTGCTGCCTGTCCGTGAACACTAAAATCTCCGCCTTGTTCCCGCTCCTAAACGAGCACCTGAGGCTGTCCCCCTCTTTATATTTCTGCTCACTACTCATTCTAAGAGACTGGGGTGTTATCTTCTTAAAATAGCCCTCTTTTGACAGGAAAACTGTAACAGCATAATCCTCAATATGATCCTCTTCGTTATATTCTGTAACATCACTGTCATAGACGATAGAGGTTCTTCTGGGCTCCTCATATTTTTTTATTATCTCCTGGAGCTCTTTTTTGATAATTCCCTTGACTTTTCTCTGGCTTTTTAAAACTCCCTCAAGGTCCTCTATCTCTTTTTCAAGGTCCGCTGTTTCTGCGGTGCGCTTTAAAATGTACTCTTTATTTATATTTCTCAGGCGTATATCCGCAACATACTCCGCCTGAGTCTGGTCGATGCCGAAGCCGATCATAAGGTTTGGCACAACCTCTGCCTCTTCTTCAGTATTCCGGATTATGGCGATAGCCTTGTCGATATCAAGTAGTATTTTCTCAAGACCACGGAGCAGATGGAGTTTTTCTTTTTTCTTCTGCACATCGTTATAAACTCTGCGCTTTACACAGTCTATCCTCCAGGCAGTCCACTCCTCAAGTATCTCCCGAATACCCATAACTTTCGGCATTCCGGCAATGAGGATATTAAAGTTGCAGGCAAAAGAGTCCATAAGCGGGGTCATTTTAAAGAGCTTTGCCATGAGCTTATCCGGGTCAGTACCACGCTTGAGCTCAATCGCCAGCTTCAGACCGGACAGATCCGTCTCGTCTCTCATGTCGTTTATCTCTTTTACCTTACCGGTTTTTATAAGCTCCGCCACTTTGTCGATTATGGCCTCAGAAGTGGTAGTATAAGGTATCTCATAGACCTCTATAAGGTTTTCCTCTTTGATATAACGGTATTTTGAGCGGATTTTGAAGCTGCCTCTTCCAGTGTCGTAAATTCCCCGCATCTCGTCGGCGTTATATATGATCTCGCCTCCTGTGGAAAAGTCCGGCGCCTTCAGAACCGTCATAATATCAAAATCCGGATCGTCTAAATACTCGATCTCAGCTCTGCAAGTCTCGCCCAAGTTAAAGCCGCATATATTCGAGGCCATACCAACGGCGATACCAGTGTTTGCTGAGACCAGGACATTTGGAAAAGCCGTAGGAATCAGCGTAGGTTCCTTCATAGATGAGTCGTAATTGTCTACAAAGTCCACCGTATCCTTATCTATGTCCCTGAAGATCTCGGCGCATATTGGCGCAAGCTTTGCCTCAGTATAACGTGAGGCGGCGTAAGCCATATCCCTTGAGTATACCTTACCAAAGTTACCCTTTGAGTCCACAAAAGGAGTGAGAAGTGTCTCGTTGCCCTTGGCAAGACGGACCATCGTCTCATATATTGCTGCGTCCCCATGTGGGTTAAGGCGCATGGTCTGACCTACTATATTAGCAGATTTAGTCCTCGAACCTGTGAGAAGCCCCATTTTATACATGGTGTAAAGAAGCTTTCTGTGGGACGGCTTAAACCCGTCTATCTCAGGTATGGCCCTTGAGACTATAACGCTCATGGCGTACGGCATATAGTTTACTTCAAGAGTCTCCGTTATTGGCTGCTCCAGAACCTCGGCTCTGAGCCCTTCAACGTCCGAATTCACAGCCTTTTTATTTTCAGTCTTTTCGGCTTTTTTTCTTGCCATAAAAACTTTCTCCTATCTTACGAAATGTCGGCAAGGTCCAGATATTTATATCCGTTTTCCGATATGTGCTCTTTCCTGCCTGTGAGGTTGTCCCCTAAAAGCAGTTCAAACACTTCAAGGGTCCTCTCAACATCCTCCGGCATTACTTTTATAAGCCGCCTTGTCTCCGGGTTCATGGTGGTCATCCACATCATCTCCGGCTCATTTTCACCGAGACCTTTTGACCTGTTTATAGAAAACTTGCTGTTTCCAAGGCCGGAAACTATGTCGTTTTTCTCTTTGTCGGAATATGCAAAGTAAGTTTTTCCCTTACACTCTATCTCATAAAGGGGCGACTCTGCGATATACACATACCCCTCCTGAATGAGAGTTGGTGTCAGCCGGTACAGCATTGTCAGGATAAGGGTCCTTATCTGGAACCCGTCAACGTCTGCATCGGTGCAAATTATTATCTTGTTCCATCTTAAATTCTCAATATCAAACGAGTCCACATTTTTGGCAAATTTTGAGGATACCTCCACGCCGCAGCCCATTACTTTGAGAAGGTCCGTTATTATCTCGCTTTTGAATATTTTGCCGTAGTCCGCCTTAAGGCAGTTGAGTATCTTGCCGCGAACCGGCATAAGGCCCTGAAACTCAGCGTCTCTTGACTGCTTACAGGCGCCGAGAGCGGAGTCGCCCTCAACGATATAAAGCTCACGCTTTGATACGTCTTTTGTACGGCAATCCACGAATTTCTGGACCCTATTTGCTATGTCAACCCCGCCGGACAGCTTTTTGCGTATGTTCAGCCTTGTCCGCTCAGCGGTCTCACGGCTGCGCTTGTTTATGAGTACCTGCTCCGCGATTTTATCCGCCTCTTGCTTGTGCTCGATAAAATAAATCTCAAGCTGGCTGCGGAAAAAGTCCGTCATGGCCTCCTGGATAAATTTGTTGGTGATTGCCTTTTTCGTCTGGTTTTCGTAGGACGTCTGGGTGGAAAAGCAGTTCGTTACAAGTATAAGGCTGTCCTGAACGTCAGCAAAAGTAATTTTCGCTTCGCTTTTGTTATATTTTCCCGCCTTCTTGATATAGGCGTCAATTGCCGAGACGAAAGCGCTTTTTGTGGCTTTTTCCGGAGCGCCGCCGTACTCCAGCCATGACGAGTTGTGGTAGTACTCTATAAAGTTTATCTTATTTGAAAAGCAAAATGCGGCGGAGAGCTTTACCCTGTACTCAGGCTTATCCTCTCTGTCCCTGCCACGGCGCTCTGTCTCAATAAATGTAGGGGCCGTCATAGCGTCTTCCCCGGCGATTTCGGACACATAGTCCATTATTCCGTTTTCATAGCAGAATTCTTCTGTCTCAAAATGGCCGTCAGGCTGCTGGTCCTGGAACCGGAAAACTACACCTGCGTTGACTACCGCCTGTTTTTTCATGGTATTTTTGAAATACTCAGCAGGCACGTCGATATCAGTAAATACGTCCTTGTCAGGGCGCCAGCGGATTATTGTTCCTGTTCTCTTTTTGGAGTAAGGCTCCTCTTTGAGGCCACCTATATTTTCGCCTTTTTCAAAATGCAGGGAATACTTTTTGCCGTCTCTGTAAACAGTAACGTCCATATACTCTGAGGCATACTGTGTGGCGCATGAGCCGAGACCGTTGAGACCAAGGGAAAACTCATAATTGTCCCCGTCCCCGTTTTCATATTTGCCTCCGGCATAAAGCTCGCAGAAAACAAGCTCCCAATTGTACCTGTCCTCTTTCTCGTTCCAATCTACCGGGCAGCCGCGACCCATGTCCTCAACCTCGATGGACTTGTCATTAAATCTCGTTACAGTTATGAGGCTGCCGAATCCTTCTTTAGCCTCGTCAATAGAATTGGAGAGGATTTCAAATACTGCGTGCTCGCATCCCTCAAGACCGTCGGAGCCAAAAATAACACCCGGCCTGCGGCGCACTCTGTCGGCGCCCTTCAGGGAGCTGATGCTCTCGTTTCCATAGTCAGATGTCTTTTTTACATTTTTCATGCTTTTTCCTCAATATCTTGTGTTATTTTTATCGTGTTTTTGTCCTTTTTCTAAACATATAGTATATAATAAATCAAATTATAAATCAAGCGGCGGAATTCCATCCGCCTTCTGACCGTCCGGAATATTTGTCCACACAAAAACATATTTTTATTGTATAATTTGTTTTTAAAAGTCCCAATATACAAAGGAGGATAAAATGGACGCTGTTTATATACTAGGAATAATCCTTGTTCTCATTTTGCTGTCTTTCAGCATCTTTAAAAAATCACTAAAGTTAATATTCAAAATCATACTGAACACAGCCATAGGCTTTGTGGCGCTTATCTGCGTAAATGCCATTGGCAGATACATAGGCGTTACCATCGGGATAAACCTTGTCAGTGCCCTTGTTGTAGGTGTGCTTGGACTTCCCGGCGTAGCCCTTCTTCTGCTTCTCCAGTGGCTCATGATTATTTGACCGGCAACAGTACTCAGCACCCGGTCTCAAATCATAATCACATTAAGCCGTTTATTTGGTAAACATAACATTTTGAACAAAAATTTTTTAAAAAGGTCTTTATTTTTGACACATATCGTAGTATAATTTTACTGCTAAAGAAAATGTGGTTTTATAAACCATAAATTTATTAGGGGGTAATTCCAATGATCAAAATAGGTATTAACGGCTTCGGTCGTATCGGTCGTATGGTATTCCGTGCAAGCATGGATCACCCAGAAGTTGAAATCGTAGGTATCAACGACCTCTGCCCAGCTGACTATCTTGCATACATGCTCAAGTATGATACAATGCATGGTCATTTCAACGGCACAATCGAAGCTACTGACAAGGCTATCATCGTTAACGGCAAAGAAATTCCTGTATTTGCTGAACGTGATCCGGCTCAGATTCCATGGGGCAAGATCGAAGCTGAATATGTTGTAGAATCCACAGGTATCTTCCTTACAAAGGAAAAAGCTCAGGCTCACATCGATGCTGGTGCTAAGCACGTTGTTATGTCCGCTCCTTCCAAGGACGATACACCGATGTTCGTTATGGGCGTTAACCAGGACAAGTACACACCTGACATGAAGTTCGTTTCCAACGCTTCCTGCACAACTAACTGCCTTGCTCCTATCGCTAAGGTTCTCAACGACAAGTTCGGTATCAAAGATGGTCTTATGACAACTGTTCACTCCGTAACAGCTACTCAGAAGACAGTTGACGGCGTTTCCCTGAAAGACTGGCGTGGTGGCCGTGCAGCTTGCGGCAACATCATTCCTTCCTCCACAGGCGCTGCTAAGGCTGTTGGTAAAGTTATCCCTGAGCTCAACGGCAAACTCACAGGTATGTCCATGCGTGTTCCTACTCTTGACGTTTCCGTTGTTGACCTTACAGTTAACCTTGCTAAGCCAGCATCTTACGATGAGATCTGCGCAGCTATGAAAGAAGCTTCCGAAGGCGAACTCAAGGGTATCCTTGGTTACACAGATGAAGACGTTGTATCTTCCGACTTCCTCGGTGATGCTCGTACATCCATCTTCGATGCTAAAGCTGGTATCGCTCTGACAGATACTTTCGTAAAGGTAGTTTCCTGGTACGATAACGAATGGGGTTACAGCAACAAGGTTGTTGAGCTCATCAAGCACATGGATTCTGTTAAGTAATTAGATTTCCAGTATATAAATACCTCTCTTCCTAACGGAAGAGAGGTATTTTTTATTTCTTCATTTGTCAGTTTCTCAACTATCGGCTTTAACCGCTTAAAACAAATTCCTCTGAGAAGTAAGATGAGTAAAGACTCAGCTGAGAGTCGATATAATCGATGTCATACCGCTCTATAAGTGTCTCTTTCCCGGAAAAAGGTTTACGCCAAATCCCAACTTGTCCCCCTCAATTGTGCAGCCCAGTGCCGCCAGGGTAGTAGGAAACATATCAAGAGTTGTAAATTCCCTGTTTTTCTCATAATCGGATTCCATCCTGGAATTTATTACGCAGTTATATATCCTGCGTGTATGCTAATGTGCGATAAAGAAGTAATAGAAGTGTAAAAAATTTTGCCGTTCCCTGAGTTTGACAGTTTTAGAAGGACAAAATCTCCCCATCCCTTATTTTATAAGGGTTTGGAGAGATTTTTTTTGCTTAAAAAAATGCGTACCATGAATGTTATTTAATTAAGCTAAAAATTTTTTTGAAATCTTTATAAGTATTTAATTCATAATCAGTTCTAAAACCAAACAATTCATGTAAATCATCCGTTAAATCTGTTCTTGTATACTCTGGAATATATCCGTCTCCTTTTGATTCTAATACTTTCATATTTCTTAAAGTATTTAAAATCTGTGATGTAGTATATTTATAATCAAGTTTCTTTTCTAATATTCTATAAATAAATAAAGATATAAAGCAGATCAAAAAATGTGCTTTTATTCGATCTTCTCTAGATAGATTAACAGGTCTGGCAAGAAAGTCACTTTTCATAATTCTAAATGATTCTTCAATTTCCCATCTACCTTTAACTATTTTAAGGATTTCCTTGATATCTCCAATCAAATTAGTTGTAAGGGCATAGTAACCATCATATTTTTCTTCTTCTTCTATAACATCTTGATTAATAGAATAGGTTGTATTCTCAGCAATTTCACCATTATCCGTTGAATTTAATGTATCTATAAATCTTCTGTAGTCATTTTGATTTTTACCCTTTCGAGTGACTTGATTGTTTTCAATGCTTTTCTTAGCTCTTTCAATTTGATTGTTTCTAATACCTCTGTTGTAGTCAAAGTATTTAAAAGAGAAAGTAACTATTAAATCTTGTTTAACCGACTTTGTCTCTGTTTCTATGATTTTATAAAACAAAGTTTCATAATATTTTTCTCTTAAATTTTCATCGTTTCCTATAGTTTCTAGATTATAAATATTTTTTAAATCATCTGTTATTCGCCAATCAGAAGGATCAAATATTTGTTCTTTATAACAATCTTTTAATTTTTTTAAAGATTGAGTGATGACAAATCCACGATTATCTTCAATATTAAATTTTTTTATTTCATCCGAAGCAAGTCCAGCATCTGTACATAAGATAATTTTTGTATTATCTAATTTAAAGTTATTCACAATTTTATTTTCTTCAGGAATTAAAGTCTTTTGTTCATTCATATTACCAGGATATATATTACAAGAAAGAGGTAAACCATCTCCATCCATAAATAGTCCCATACCAACTTGTGGTTTAGGTTGATGTTGTTTATTGATACCATATTTTCTAATATCATCTTCTTCATCAATCTCAAAAAAATAATTCGTACAGTCGTAATATATCACTCTAGAATTTCTGTTTATTACTTGTTTACTATTATTAAAAAGATTCTCCTGAATATAATCCATATTCGCTGCAATGTAACTTAAGGCTCTATATTCATCATGAAGTTTAAAATGAGGTGGTTTAATAAAGTTTTGACATTGTTTAAAGGTTTCTAATTTAGAAGAAGGATAAATAATTCTTGCATAAATCAAATAAGATAATATTTCATTTAAGTCAAAATGAAATTGATACGTATTTTGAATGTTTTTGCAAATAGCTTCTATTTTGAGTTCGTTATAGATTTTTTCTAAAAATAAATATCCAACATTAAAAGAATTATTTATATCTTTTGTGATGGTTTTTCTTGTATTCTTTTTTATTAATACGACTTCATTAAGTCCGTTTTTTTCATTAAAATCTTGAACATACTTTTTAAGCCACTCTTTATAATCCATTTTTCCAGCCATGGTTTTAACCTCTTCAAGATTACCAATACGTTTTACTATTTTTGTTGAACGTTTGCCATTTCTTGTATAATCTTTAATGATGTAAAACAGAATAGTATTTTTAGATTTTGAAATTTTTAACCTCATTTATATCGCCTAGTTTCTATAGCCATTATACAATACTCCGCAATAGTACGCAAGTAGTAAAATGCAAAAAAACTAGATTTTATCTAGGATTGCGAGGAATTTTATTTCAAAACTGTCAAACTAGGGTAAAAAAAACGCAAAATGTGTAGAATTTTTGTATTTTTATGATATAATGGTGCCATAATAAAAAAAGGAAAAGAGGTTTATTTGTATGAAAAAGAAAAGTATAGTACTTAGTATCCTTATGATTTT